>JACNFL010000028.1 GCA_014384685.1 Methanobacteriota archaeon | reverse complement strand
GCGCGGCATAATTTGGCAATGTTTGACTACGCTACTCGCGCAAGAATGATTTTCACCCGCCCCACAGAAGGGTTGGGTATGAGCAAGCGCGCATGTGACGTGAATGAGTGGATGGCACACCCAAATCAAAAAGGATTGGAGGAACTAGGCTCACCAGATGGGTCATGGGAGACAATGATGTGCAGGGTTGCTAAATTCCATGATAAACACGATTTTGCTAGTCCAGAAAATAATGGTCACGACATGGGTTACCGGCTTGCTCTAATGATTGAGGAGTTGGGCGAATTATCGGCTGCTATTACGAAGAGAAAACCTGCTGAAGAAGCTGCAGAAGAGTTGGCAGATGTGTTTATTCTGACTCTTGGCAATGCATTGGCGATGGAAGTTGATTTAGAAGCCGCTTTTCACAAGAAAATGGACCGGATTATGCAGCGCAAAGCGCGGCGGGGTAATCTAGGGATTCGGGTTACTGAATACACAGATGAACCCGAATAATTGGGTACCCAATGCTCGGACTTATTCTAGAACAGCATCGCGACGAAAAAAAACAGCACCGATTAAGGAAATTAAAGGCAAAAGTGTACCAAACCCAGGGATAAATTGGAATTTATCGTCTTCTTTTTCATTCAGAACACCTTCCTGTATTGTGAATTGATCACCTATTGTTTCATCTGTACGGTGAAATGTGAAGGATAGGCTACGGGTTTCTTCATCATAGACTATTTTCATGTAACCAAAAGTATCTACTTCACGATAAGCAGACCAAGCAGGTTGGGGTTCATCCACCTCCGTATACGGGGTTCTTCCAGCATTACCAGCCACAATATGAATCGGACCAAATCCCTGACCGAAGAGTGTACCATCCTCACCCCCGAAGTTTTGAGGTTCTTCTTGGAAAACCGGCCAAGTTCTCTCATAGAAATGATCATGCCCAGCAATTACCAAATCTACACCATGAGTTTGATATAACTCTTCAACCGCTTCACGCAAAGCAATTTCCGAACCATGGTAACTATTGCTTGAATACATGGGTTTGTGAGCGACCACCACAATGAATGGGCGTTGTTCACGGTTTGCATCAGCAGCGGACAAATCTGCCTCCAAAGCAGCATATTGAGCACTTCCTAAATCATAATCATGCTCGGTTGACATGAATACCATATGTACGCCAGCAAAGTCTCTGCTATACCAAAATGGCTCCGTTTCCTTCATCTCATCCGCATCAAATCGATGAGCATACGGGGTGAATCCATAACCCGGCTCATTTTCATGATTCCCAACTGCAGTAACCCAAGGAATACGGGTCATACTTGCCTCTTGGTCAACGAACCAATCATCCCAAGTTGATTGTTCGCCATCAGCATATGATATATCTCCAGAAATCGTTACCAGTTGTGCAGTAGTATCAGCAATAATCGCTCCACTTACATCAACAGCCTCTGACGAATCGCCGTAATCTGCGATTGCAATCCATTCAAACCGATTCGCATCTATATCAATTGGAGTGAATTTGTATTCCTGTGACCAGTCATTCCCATCACCAACTCGGTAAGTTACCTCTTCTCTAGGAGTTAAGTCACTCATCGTTGCCATGTGAAAAGCCATGTCATGATTATAGCAATATGAATCACCATCAGCACTTTGCCCATTCCATTCAACCACAGCATTTCCTCTGCGTGCGGTTGCCCACATTACCACTACTTCCGACGGGTTATCGGTTAATTGTAAATGGATTTGACTTGGCTCTGTACTACCAGTCATAGTACCCGGGCATTCTTGTAATGCCTCACCAATGCTTTGCGATGCAGCCATCGGGGCCAGCAGCAGGATGAAGAGCAGAGGTGGTATTATTCGCACTGACATTGTTTATTGACAATGTGAAAGGATATTTGTGCTTATCTAATCAGAATTCAGCCTCAAGAATTTGATTCAGCGGCTGTAACAGTATTGAGCATCAGCATCGCTATCGTCATCGGCCCAACTCCACCTGGGACTGGTGAAAGGTGGCCTGCAACATCTGCAACATCAGGATGAACATCACCAGCCAACCGATAGCCTCGCTCACGACTTTCGTCATCAACTCGATTTACTCCAACATCAACCACAGCTGCTCCTGGCTTAATCCAATCTGCTTGTACCATCTCAGCGCGTCCAACCGCTGCAATCACGATGTCTGCTGCGCGGCAGACATCGGCAATATCACTGGTACGAGAATGTGAAATTGTTACTGTTGCATCAACTCCTTTGCGACCTAACAAAAGTGATACTGGGGCTCCTACAATACGTGAGCGTCCTATCACTACAGCATTTTTCCCCGATATATCCACTCCACCCCACTCAAGGAGGCGAATCACACCTGCTGGTGTACATGGCACAAGCCCATCAGCGCGACCTTGTACGAGTCTACCTAAGTTCACCGGATGGAACCCGTCAACATCTTTGGTAGGATCTATCATATCGGTTATCGCCAACTCATCCATCCCTTTTGGAAGAGGAGACTGCACCAAAATCCCATGTACTGAGGGGTCAGAATTGAGTTTTTCAACAACATCTACCACCTTTGAAAAATCGCTATCAACGGGTAAATCAATGCGGGTACTCTTGACACCTACTCGCGCGCAGGCGCGTTCTTTGGCTCCCACATAGACATGACTCGCTGGGTCATCACCAACGATTACTACGGCTAGGTGAGGGGTGATTCCACGGTCATTCAAAACTGAAACTTTGGCTTTTACTTCGGCTTCAACTTCGGCGCCACACGCCTTCCCATCTAGAACTTGGGCGCTCATTTCAATATCTCGTGTAGGCCGTCCATTCTTGACCGTTAGGGCGGTACTCCGACTGTGATATTCAAAACCAATGGGCGTGTCGGGTTGCTTAGCGCCAACGTTGCATAGCTGGTAGTGCTCCTGATTTGTAATCAGGTGGTCGGGAGTTCAAATCTCTCCGTTGGCTC
>JACNFL010000053.1 GCA_014384685.1 Methanobacteriota archaeon | reverse complement strand
CCAATAAATCTGCAGCTGAATTTAATGCAGTGTGATCCTTGGCTGCCGGCTGGGGCAACACATGGTACAGCTCCAAAGTACACAGGTCAAGACAAAGTGAATCCCGGTTCACTAATTCTTTCTGCTGAAATGATGCTGAGATACATGGGTTGGGATGAGGCCGCCGACCTAATTGTGAAGGGTATGGAAGGGGCAATATCTGCCAAAACAGTAACCTATGACTTCGAGCGTTTAATGGATGATGCTACCTTACTCAAGTGTAGCGAGTTTGGTGATACAATCATATCTCACATGTGATGTGAATTCATCACCGGTGGCACCGCACAATAAATTACTAAGTAATTAATTGAACAACCTTGTTCCGTTCAATCATAAATTAGTGAGCATAACGGGAAAGAGCCTGAGCATTATCCACAGTTACGAAACCAAATCTCTCCTGCAAAGCCCGTGCTGGAACAGTGAAATCAGAGTCACGTGAGGCGACAAGGATAGAGCCAAAACCTTCCAAACTTTGTTCAGCAAGGTAGGCTGAAAACAGCATGATATCTACATCACCGGCTTCTGGGTAAAGTGCTTCACCATCGATTTCTTGCCGCTTTGCTTGAGAGTGCCCCCTACTAATTTTTGAATCTGTAATATCAGAGTATACTTTCTTCAGATTAACAAAGAAAGATTCGAATTCTGGTCGTTTATTCTGTACTAATTCGTTGATGTTTGCTCCTGTTTCGGGATTCCAAGAATTATATTCTGTAATCACGCTGTTAGCCAAGGCAACAAGTGATTTTTCGGTGATTTTTTTGTCCCATAATTTAGGATCAATTAACCTATCACCACAGATTTTCCTCATTCTTCCAGGAATTGCAGCGATATTTCTCAATTCATTTCTTGTCGCTGCTGGAATGAACATTTCAATTCTGCCTTGTTGACTTCGATAAAGTAGAGTCTTATGGAATTCTCGCCTGCTATCAAGATGCATTGGCACTTCATGTTCAATTTCAAGTTCACGAAGAATTCGTTCTGCTAAAGCATCTACCAAAAGGTTGGTATCGACTACTACCAAAGGCTTCAACGCTAGATTATTGAGGTGAATTCTTTGACGTACAGGTATCACGTGTTCGGTTCTTGAATACATTGTTCTCTGCATTTCTGAGAGTCGTTTGAGTCCAGCAATATCGAATTTACCACTATTCATTGCTCGTTCGTAAATCAGTAAACCATGCTGTGGCCCCATTTCATCGGCGGCTCGATTAGCTACACTGAAAATTTCAGTGAACTCTTTTCGGTTTAGCGCTTTTTGGAAAACTTGCTCAATGTCAGCGCCTCTACGTTTTCTACCTCTTTGTACTTGATTAATGGCTGCAAGCACCCGACCTCGGTAAGGTTCTCCGGGAAGTCGGTGGATAGAGGGGTAAGTAAGATGCAGATTCAGTTCCTCTTCCGAGTGTGTTATATGTTCAACTTCGTAGGTCTCTCCATCGTTGTTTTTCTTCTCAATAATTGTTGACTCAGCAACATTTGAAAGAATTGTTTTTTTTGCTTTCTCAAGATTACCTCTGGCCGCTTCGTCGTTAACTTGTAGATAGAGTTTGAATCTATCAGTGATGTTTGCCTTCAAGCCGGATTCAGATTCAAGTAGTTCAATTGCTTCTGGCCAATTACCCGCGTGAGCATAAGAAATCAGCGCCTCTTTGTTCAATTTTTGCCGCAACTCAAAGTTATCACAACGAGTGGCGGCTGTTTGATAGGATCTTGCTGCCTGGAGTCTGTTTCCACCCTTTTCAGCATATCTTCCTGTGGCAATGGATGCTTCCATTGAATGCGCATTATTGCTTTTGTACCACTTCTCTAAGGCACCACTGGCAACCCCGTGTTCCAATACTTGGGCATTCACATTTCTCATCAGACGAAACGTAGGGGGAGCACTCGTAAGCACCTCTTCAATTATTTCTTCAGCTTCTGCGTGGCTTTCACTTTCAGCAATTTGCAATAGGCTGTCAGCCCTATTCAATTTAAGATTGAGAATCAATTGATTGAACAGCATTCTTTCAATAGTTTCCATCTCAGAAGATGATACACTTTCCTCCATTTTCAGAAGTAGTGGTTGAGGTACAAGTCCATCGCCATCCTCCATCATTGCTCGCCGACATTGTTTGAATGATTGAAGTCCCTCGGAGTCAAGTAAGGAACTAACCTGTTCAAGGTCAGCTATGCCACCATCAAGTAAAGAAGTGAGGGCAAAGGCAGCGGGAGAAAGAAAACTTGGTAATTCAACATCAGATAATACCAAAAAAGCCTCTCTTCGAGCGAGGCTTGCCCAGTCGAGTAAATCATTGTCAGTTCCGGCACCAATCAATCTAGCAGATACTAATGTGAGATGGGGATTAACTTGAGCAGAATCAGAATGTGATGCAAGTAAGCTAGTAAGCGCTTGAATATCACCGGTAGAAATATACAACTCAAGCATCATTTCTTCCGTGTCTTGATCTGCAGAACCACTCACGTCAAGCAGTTCAGAAACCGCCAATCTGATATTGACTGGTATTGATCCGTGGCGTAAAAGAATTGAAAAATCCAGATTAGATTCCTTGTCGATTACTTTTTCTAATTTCGTAACCACAATATCGTGACAAGAAGAATTGAGCAAACTCAAAGCAATTTTGAGTTGTTGATTATTATTGAGATTTAGGCTGGGAAAGTGTTGGCACGCACCGTCAGAATCACCAGCCGTTACCAAAGAATCAACAATTGCCCATTTTATTTCGGAACTATCCATTTCAATTCCACGAATTTCACTCCACGTGTTTAACTCATCCAAACCCATCTCTAATTCTTTGAGAGATAAATCGGCCCCACCCTCTGGTGTTTGAGCCCATGCGTAGGCTCGGCACGCATCATTCAGAGAGTTCCCTTGTGGGAGTGATATACAATCATCCCATACACTATTATCACCTTCTTTAATGCTTATCAGAAGAAGTT
>JACNFL010000188.1 GCA_014384685.1 Methanobacteriota archaeon | reverse complement strand
GCTTGGGAACTTGAGTATGGATTGAACCGAACATCATCTGTTATTCCGGGAAGTTCAGTACCTGAACAATCGCATGATTTTGATGGAGATGGGCTTGATAATTTACAAGAGATGGGAGTTGGTGCCGACCCAAATAATGCAGATACTGATGGAGATTGTATCCGTGATTTTGATGAATTGACATTTGCAACCTTGAAACAAATTCCAGCATCTGATGCTATTTTATTCGCCGATGCTGATAACGATAGCGTTGCTGATGGGGAACAGACTGACTGTGGTTCAAATATGGTTGATATTGGAAATGGTACTGATGGGACCAACAACGATAACACTACTGCCCCAACGATTCCCGAGGCAAAAGACCCATTGGATTCAGCAGCAGCAAGAGTATTGCTAGGAATAGTCGGAGTGGCGATGATAGCATTGGTAATTGCTCTTGTTGCAGTCCTGTTGGGTGGAAGAGAAACTGCTCGCGGAGTGGTAAAGGATGATTCATTTGACCTAGCGATTGCAGTTGCTCAAGAAGCGGCATTTGGAGAAGAAGAAAATGAATCTGAAAACGCAACTTCGGATGGAGTTGAATCTCCCGTATTGGACGGTAGTCTAACAGAAGAGCCGAAAATCCTCTCTAGTCGTGACGACGCTGTAGGCCGACATGACGGAGTTCATGGGGCACCGCTTCTCGATGGATTTGAATTTGAAGGTTGGACACCACAACAAGTCCAAGACTCACTAAATCAGGGATGGACGGTAGATCAACTACGTGAACATTACAATAAGGGAAAACAGTGAATTAACCAAAAACCGGTTTATCGGAGATAGGATATGACATCTGAAATTCAGCAAGCTGTTGATGGCATTGTTGACGGTTCTCTGAGCGATAAACAGGTTGAAGATTGGCTTAGAACTGTATTTGAAAATGGCCTAAGTGATTCTCAAACTGTTGAGTTAACTCATGCAATGGTGCACTCTGGAACTGTCCTTGGTTGGCCAAAGGAATGGTCTCATTTGGTAGTAGATAAGCACAGTACTGGCGGAGTAGGAGACAAGGTCTCACTTCCACTTGCACCAGCGGTAGCAGCATGCGGAGGGAAGGTACCAATGATTTCGGGAAGGGGTTTAGGCCACACCGGAGGAACTCTCGACAAACTAGAATCAATGCCTGGCTACAAAGTATCTCGTAGCAATGATGAATTACGCGCACAAATTGAAAAAATTGGATGTGCAATTGTTGGGCAAACTAGTGATATTGCCCCTGCTGACAAGCGAATGTATGCTATTCGAGATGTGACCGGATTAATTGCTTCTGTTCCACTAGTAACCGGCTCAATTCTGTCAAAAAAAGCGGCTGCAGGGCTATCAGCATTAGTAATGGACATCAAAGTCGGCAAGGCCGCTTTCATGAAAAATGAAGCAGACGCTCGGGAATTAGCAGCCAGTATGACTTCTACTGGTGAGGGCTTAGGGATGAAAACAACCGTTACCCTCACCGAGATGAATACCCCTATTGGTTTTGCAATAGGAAACTCATTAGAAGTCTTAGAGTCAATTGAGACACTGAGAGGAAATGGTCCTGCTGACCTTGAGGAATTGGTATGCGTTCAAGGAGGAATAATGTTGACTGCGGCTGGAATATCCAATGATCGCGATGAAGGCGCTCATATGATCCATGATTCCTTACATGACGGTTCAGCAATGAAGAAATTCATTGATATGTGTGTTAATCAAGGAGTTAACAAAGACATATTTGCAAGTGAAAACACCATTCTACAAGCCCTTGGCCTGCTCGATACGTCCCTAAAAACAACAGAGGTATGCGCTACAAAAGCAGGCCATGTTTGCGACATAGATGCTCTAACCCTAGCCAAAATAAGTTCTGACTTGGGTGCAGGAAGGAAACATATTGATGACCAACTTGACATGCAAGTTGGCATGATAATTGATACCCACATTGGCTCACCAGTAGAATCTGGTGAACCATTAATAACAATCTATCATCGGGATGATTTAACCAACCAACAGAAAGAAAAATTACGTCAAGCTTTCGTTCTATCAGATAAGCCAACTCAACCTACAAGTAGAATAATTGACATTTTGTGATTACGGATACGCTGGTCCTTGGTCAAAACAATAGTGCACTGTTTGATGCTCACCCTTGAGCGCCTGCACATCTCTCTTCACTGAACTGGGGTCCTCACCTTTGAGAAGAACCCGTGCGTACAAACTAGCAACGATACCCATTTCATCCACGCCCATACCGACCCGTGTCAGTTCCTGAACCCCCAATCTCAAGCCGGAAGGAGTCAGTGCTTTTGTGTCGCCTGGGAGCATATTCATGTTGGTAATGATGCCAGCATCTTCCAATAATTGCGCTGCTTTAGCACCGGCCCCGGAATCTTGTTCTCCATGACGAGTCAATATCTGATGGCTAGCAGTGAATCCCCTCTCTTCTGCTAAGACATCAAATCCTTCTGCTGCCATTGCCTCTCCAAACGCCTTGGCATTAGTAACGATATCAGCGGCGTAGTCAGCGCCGAATTCCGCAAATTCGGCTAATGCTACCACCTTGCCGGCAACATGATGTAAATGGTAGGATGAATTGGTGCCGGGGAAAATCGCAGAGTTGAGTTTGCGTTGGAATTTTCCATCGTCAGAATCAGAAATCATGAACCCGCCTTGGGGACCAGGGAAGGTTTTGTGGGATGAACCGGTCATCACATCAGCACCTTCTCTTAGTGGGTCTTGGAATTGTCCTCCAGCAATTAGTCCGAGAACGTGAGCCCCATCGTACATCACTTTGGCACCGACTTCGTGAGCAGCATCTGCCATCTCTTGGAGAGGAGTTGGGAAAAGAAACACCGAATGCCCTACCAATGCCAATTTGGGTTCTAAATCACGGATCATTGCACACGCCGCATCTACATCAGGCTCCATCCTTGCTTCATCCCAAGGGTATGTGTGAAGGTCTAGACCTCGAAG
>JACNFL010000177.1 GCA_014384685.1 Methanobacteriota archaeon | reverse complement strand
GAGATAGAGCGCACCCGACTCCATCAACTGTTGTTTCTATTGGAGTATTAGGGCACTGGTCAATTAAATCACTGACTCCATCATTATCACTATCAATTTGAGAGAGAGAGCACCCAGTTTGGTTTACTTCCACCCCGGATTCAGTATTAGGGCAGGTGTCTAAATGATTCATCACACCATCCCAATCACTATCTATTTGGTTTTCAGCACAACCTACGGTGTTTACACTCCAGTTATCATCGGTGTTAGGACAAGAATCACCATCATCAGTGACACCGTCATCATCAGTATCCTTTTGATAATCAGCACATCCATAATCATCTACAGCAATTCCAATTGGAGATGTATTTGCACAAATGTCTTCAGCATCATTAACACCGTCTCCGTCACTATCTTTTTGATAGTCAGAACAACCATTCTCATCTACAGTAGCGTTTAGGGTTGTACCTGGACATTGGTCAATCAAATCATTGACTCCATCATCGTCACTATCAAGATCAACTAATCGACATCCAAAGTGGTTTACAGCATCACCTATTGGGGTTAAAGCACAATTATCTAAACTATCCTCAATTCCATCACCATCTGTATCTGGTGTGCCAATTTGCTCATTAACATACAGACCCAACAGCAAATGTGTAGTTCCCGTGGGGTGGATTTTATCAAAGAAAATAAATTCATCAACGGTTGGTTCAATGTAATCATTTGAGTCACATGTGAATCCATCGTGGTGGCATGCCGCATGAGTGACATTTGAGAATCCATAGAATGAACTATTCCAGTAAATAGTCTCAAACATTTGAAAGATGTCAATTAATTGAATACTAATATTCAAGGCATTTTCTCTTGCAACCATTGCAGTGTCAAGTTTTGCATTGAAATCAATCATTCTGTTATGTAGTGCCTGTTTATCACTATCGGTTTCTCCTGAATAAGTGGGTGTTTTCTCAAGTGGTGGCATATTTAGAACGATAACATCAGACGCCCCGTTAGAGGCTAGCACATTCACATGATCAACGAGGTAGTTCACGACCTTCTGAGTGTCTGTTTCACCGCTGTTCAAGAAATTATTTCCGCCACCCCAAACTGCTACTTTTTCGTTAGGGCCGATCCAATAGTTGTTGGTGTAATCTTCAACTTGTTTACCAAGGTTTGGAATTACAAAGAAATTCGATCCATCACCTGCTTCAGCGCCTCCGAACGCGCGGTTTGAACCGGGGTTACTCCCACTTCCTGGTGAGATTGAAAGACCCATTCCCAAAGCAACGTGTTCATTCCACATTTGACCAGTAGAAAACCTTCCATTGTAGTATGGTGGGGATTCAGGGGTGCCGTAAGTTGCTTTTGAATTACCCATGTCGCTCAATGAATCTCCAAATACTAGTAAATCCGAGTGGGTTGGAGCAATTACTGTTTGAAAAATGATAAATTTCACTTCATCTGAATCTAGGAATTGAGTGTGATTTTGGCTCCATAATGATACATTCAAAGTGTATTCGTAAGAACCATTCCATATTTCAAAAGCGGCCTTGGAAAATGAAATCGAACCATTTTCTGTGGGGAATCCTGTTCCATTATCAGAAAACATCAGAGTTCCATTATTGGCGTAACCTGCATGAAATGTGTAGTCGTATTGATACAGATTGCTTGTTGAATTGTCAATTCCCGACCAAGTAATATTCCAATTGATGAACTCACCTGTTTCAAATGCGTGAACATTTGAAAGGGAACCATAACTTGCCATTTCAATAGAAATATCTTCATTCCCAGTGATTGTTTTTCCAGCTCCAGCTGAGGTTGTATATCCAGTTAGAGGTAAGATTAGCACCATTGTCAGGCACAGAGCCAAAAATCTCGAATGAGAACTACTTGCCTCTCCCACGCTCACCATAGGTGAGCGGATGAAGTTTAACCTGTCGCTTGCACGTCAACCTGTTAATTCCGCATCCATTGTTGCGTCAGAAAGAGTAGCGACATTGTCATAATCCTGCCAATCTCCTTCACCTTTTGTGAACGAAGTAATTTGACGATATGCCACAATCAATGATGGTAGAAGGATTGAACTAGTTATCAAGGCAAGAAAAATTAGAATCATCATGAGGGTGAAAAAGTTACGTAATCCTGGTATGGCTAATGTTAGACCAGCAGCCAATCCAGCAGTTGTTGTCACCGTTGTCTCAAAGATGGTTTGACCAGTCCTAGCGACTGCTTTCACTATACCACCAGGTGTCTCACCTTCTTCTCTAATGCGATCCATTACATGGATAGAATCATCTACACCAATTCCAAAGACAATGGTGCTGATCATCGCTGTGAATACATTCACATTCACATCTCCTCCGCGCATTAAAAGTGGTTGCCACAGAACCACGACGCCGACTGCAGTCATCGTGAAGAATGCAAGTCTTGGGCTTCTAAACAAAATTGTCATAGTGATTAGTAAGACAATCATTGTTGCGATAGTAGCGTCCATTTGAGCACTATGAACTCCTTTGTTTATGTCTAATGAAACAGGGAGTCCGCCAGTTAATAACGAGTTTTTCACACCTTCAACACCCATTGCATTACAAGATAATGCGTCATCACATCCACCTTCAGAAAGATAAGAATCTAGTTGGTCTCTCAATTCTCCAGCAATGCCAAGTGAAATGTATGGTTGATTTACATACACTAATGTTTTTGTTTCTCCTAAATTAGCTAATGGCTCATTCATTAACATTGAACGTATTTCGTATGAAAGAGTGTCAAAAGCGATGTTTATCATCGTCTCTCTTGATGTTGCTGAGGTGATAACAATATCACCAGTAATTATGCATTCTAATTGCGCAGGGTCATCCCAGCAAGGTGAGTGTAATATTTCCCATAATGAACTGTTATACTTCAGTTGACCTGTGAGCTTCACATTATGATGGACTTCTTAGTGAATTCTAGCAAGGCTGATACAAGTATTTCTTTCTACACGAGTAATTTTCTCTTCTTG
>JACNFL010000070.1 GCA_014384685.1 Methanobacteriota archaeon | reverse complement strand
GTCTGTCCATTCAATCGTAACCTGAACTGGAAGGCTTTGAGCCGGTTCGAACTGAGAAGTGGACATATTTAGCCACTCCACCCATCCACTAAACAGGGCTGGGCTAGACGCATCCATCCAAAGTGTGTCACCCATAGACATATTCACTCGTGTAGGAATCTTGTCATCCTTATCTGGAATGCAATCATTATCATGGTCCCAATCAGACGATTGGCTTCCATTGTAACAAGTATAGCTTGTTGAGCCTTCTTCTAGAATATCAAAATCTGCATCGTTATGAGAGTCGTTATCATCATCTAAATCCTGAACATCGGGCCCAGTAGTGTTATTCAAAGGATTGTATATTCCTTCACCGTTTCCGTAATCGTCGTGGTCCCATGGATTAGTGGATTCTCGCCCAAAGCGGGTTGGCCATAGGAGAATTTCGTCCACATCTTTCATTCCATCTTCGTCATCGTCATCATCTTCGTCATCTCGCTGACCATCATTGTCGTGGTCCCAAGGGGAAACAAGAGGTGTTGGGCCAGCAAGTTCTGCCGCATTGGTCAAACCATCGCCATCCCAATCGTCATCACCCCAATCAGGGATTCCGTCATTATCGTGGTCCCAGATAGATTGCTCTTCTCCATCGAAACAGCTTGGGGATAATTGTTGTACTTCGTCGCTAATTCCATTGTTATCATCATCCCAATCTTCAGCATCAGGTACACCATCGTTGTCGTTATCAACGTCGTAATATTCTGGGAATAGTAGGCCTTGCCCCATGATTCCTTTATCCCACACCGCTTGATACCATCCATCTCCGTCCGGGTCTGAATCTTGGCCATCATCATCATTGTCTTGACAGTTTAATCCGACAAAGAAATTTCCTGGCGGGATGGTTCCCGCGTCATCATCAAGGTCATCATTTGTATCAACTTCAAAATAATCCCATATTCCATCATTGTCGTCATCAACATCCCAAAGGTCATAGACAGAATCAAAATCATCATCCAAATCTGCTGTATCATTGAACATGCAAGTCGGATCAATAATTGTACCATTCATATTGATTGGTTGTCCACAATCGTCGTCAGGGTCAACTTCATCATCAAGATGGTCAGCAAATTCATCAGGAAACCAATTTCCATTAGTATCTTGATTCCAGTTGAATAATCCCCAATGCAATCCTAACCATCCCGTGAACAAATCACGATTGTGGTCTATTGCAGAGTAGTTAGTTGAGGAGAACACTTGAGGCCCAAAGGAGAAGTGGTAACACTGGGTGTTGCACATCCAATTGTTTTGTGAATTTGCACCGTCGTATTGGCCATCCGAGTAACTTGGGTCAGGTCTAACGCTGTATGGAATTCCAATCTGAGCACTAAACCCACTTAGGGGGAAACCGTACTGAAGCCCATACTCATAACCGCACACTAATCCTGTTGGTGCGATTCCAGAAACTGCTTGAGGCTGAACAACGAATCCACATTGACCATAATCAAGGGTGCCCCCCATTTTAGGGTCATCAATATCCAAAATTCCATCGTTTCCTTCATCTTGGTCCCACCAATCGGGCATCCCATCGGCATCTTGGTCAATATCTAATCCATTTTGAAGCGTGTCTCCATCTCCATCAATATCCCACTTATTGTCACCATTCCAACTTGACCAGCGAGATAGGAAAATCCACCAGAATTCAGGAACTACGCCAGAAGTAGGTGGGCTTGTGGTTCCATCGAAACCATTGTAGTTTAGAATGAAGTTTTGGCTAGTTGAGAATGGGTTGAACAGGAAAGTCAAGTTCCAATGGTCAGTTACATTGTCGGTGTATCTCTGAGAGTCACCCGTACCATCTAGATCATCACCGTCACCAAGAGGGTACCAAGACTTGTAGAAAGAGTCAGTAGTGTCAGTGTCAACTATCCCACAGTTTCCATCATCAGGGTCAAAGAGATCGGCAATTCCATCATTGTCATCATCCCAATCTTCGTCGTTCTGTAGACCATCTCCATCAATGTCTGTATCAATGTCGTTTGGTCCGTCGTCACGATAGCGACTACCATTCAGTTGGTGGATGTCGTTGTCATTGTCAAGGTCACAATCATCATCAATATCCATGAAATCTGGGATTCCATCGTTATCGTCATCAACATCTTCGTAATTCAAAATACCGTCACCATCCCAATCGTTGTTACCTGTGTACGATGCTCTTTCAGTTATACAAAGGAGGTTTGAACCCCCTGGTTGCCCATCGCCATCGCCATCAACAGTAGGGTTGTAATTTGAGTTCCACTCACAATTCCATGTGTTCACAACATTTGTGTGATTCATTGGGTAAGGGTCAACTTCGTTCTCTAGACCATCGTCATCCAAATCCCATGAAAGGTTTGCAGCATTCCAACCTGGCTCAAAGAGTGGATTATCTGGGTTTGCAGTTCCTCCTAAGTCAGAATCAAACCAATCCCATACATGGTCGTAATCAAAATCAATTGCGCGCCAGCGGTCATTGTCGCTGTCCCAATCATAATCCAATTCACAATCTATTCCGGCGACACCATCGGTATCTGCGCCGGGTGTCTGGTATGGGCTGGTGTCGAGTCGCGTGTAATCATTCAAACCATCACCATTCGTATCCAAATCCCAACATACATCTCTGATACCATCATTGTCATCATCAGGGTCCCACATATCGAGTAAGCCGTCATTGTCGTCATCAGAATCGACATTGTTTGGGGTTCCATCGTTGTCGCCATCTGCATCAAGGAAATTTGGAATACCATCACCATCTAAATCACCATCCCAAATGGTTGTGAATGTTGGAGATGTTGGATGGAATAGCGCTTCCATTGCGACGAAATCTATCCCACCACTGTATGAACGTTATTCTTTGTTTTGCCATGTATATGCTGTGTCAAAATTTCCTTTGCTCTGCATACTTGAAGTAACTGATGAGTTGTATGGGTTTTGGCCGTTCCACTCCAATCCACCATCATTGTCAC
>JACNFL010000029.1 GCA_014384685.1 Methanobacteriota archaeon | reverse complement strand
GTCAACATGCCGAATCTCTTCGAGGCGTATCTAAGACACATCACCGATGTGAAAAACAAACCTCCTTTCAATCTGAACATGAAAGACAATGATGAATGGATTATGCAAGAGAATAAGAGAATCGAACCCGATTGTATCGTAGAGAATGACAACCGAAAATTTGTCTTGGATGCCAAATACAAACAACTCTTTGATGATGATCAACCTCGCGCGTGTGTCAAAAAGCGCGGAGAAAATGTAATTCTTCAAGAGTGGACAAGGTGGACTACAACCGAAGAAGATACAGATGTGGATGAACAATCAGGCACCTCTCGGAGGAAGCGTGTATCATCTGCTGATGTGTACCAAGTTGCAGCATATGCAACTCACAAAGATATCAAGAGTGATTTCGCGGGTCTCGTCTACCCATGTGGAAATGCAGAAGATGATTCTGACAAACCTGTACTCATCAAAAATCTAGGCTATTCACATGAATCCTCAGAAGATGAGGAGGAGCAAAATGGGGTTGATGTGAGGCTGTTGACTTTGAGAATAGACAAGGAAGGAATCCAAAATGAGATTGAAGGGCGAACATCTTTCTTGAAACGTCTCAAATTAGCTTGAAAAGAGTGAAGAATCTTTCTAGCACGGCACCCTATGTTTCAGGAATAAGGTCATTGTTTTTCATAGAAATTGCAGATGAAGGACACTCATTGCGAAAACCACAATTTTTACAATTTTTCTTAGAACCATTAGCTGCTAGTTTATCCAAATCCACATTTTCTTGATTTATCAGGTGAATGAACTGCAATTCTTTGATATCATGTGCTAACATCACTTGGCTAGCATCTTTCCAAACAGTGCTCCCACGCTTTTTCCATCCAAGCCACCGGTGATTGACCCAACCGATTCGATGGATTACAAATTTGTCAGCTGAATTTGGTAGACTTGGTTCTTCAAGGGCCCACTTCAACATTACACCCAATTCTAATTGTTGAATTTCAGAGGGCACACGCCGCCATATTTGCGATGATAGGCGCACCAAGTGCCATCTCTCACCAATTCTTGCAATCATATCCGGCACTGTATAAACTCTAGAATTTCCTACCCAGTGCGCCTCTAAGCGATTGAGAGGCATCCATTCATCTACATGATTCCCGCTAAGTTGGGAAAGCAGTGGCGCTCTATCTAGTGCTGAAATACGAGGGAATCCATCACCAATCATTTTACTGACAAGGCCATCATCAATTTCTCCGCCACTTTCTTTCAAATTATTACGAACCCTGGCAGTCATCTCGTTTTTCGCATTCGCTTCCGACCACTTTTCTCCACGGTATTGCATTGAGATCCAATCTTTGACACCATCACTTACTGCTCGCAACATTAAATCATGATGATTCCTTCTGTTACCAAGTTGCCACGCGCGGGCAACCTTTGGGTTTTGAGATCGTGGCCCACCTGGCCAACCTCCTTTTCCTACCACATTAAAGTGGACATACCTTCGGGGGCATTCATTCAGCATTCGTACTCTACTAGGGCTCCAAACAATTGATTTTGTCAACATTAACCACTAGCCTAAATTTCAGGGTTCTTGATAATATCTCTTCAAATCACTTCATTTGCAGTTTATCAGTTTCCCTGCGCTCGCGTAGGCGCGAGGAATCAACTTAGTTTCTGAAAAATAACTCTCAAGTGAGAAGTGCATTTCCAATTGGTCCTATCAACAACCAAACGAACCACCAGACAGCCATGCCAATTAGCAAACAACCCCACAAACGAGGGCTTTCATCGTGCCCTAGGATTCCAAGTAGTCTGGAGAACGGACCACCAATTGAGGCTAAGGCCCGAAGAATTAGCACTACAAAGCCAGCGACTAAGCAATGGAAAATCAACATCACAGGAGACATAACTAGGCCTGTGAGAGAAGCTGCGGCAACTGACCCAATCCCTTGAGGAATCATCAGTGGATATGCTAGCCATGATAGCCAAGCAAGCCAGTGTCCTAGCAAAACATCTCTCGTAAAGTCCGGTTTCAATCTCCATTTCCGATAAGACTCAGGCATCCTTTTATGGATTTCAGAGGCAATGAAATTTACTTCGTGTACTTCGCTGTGAATCGCAAGGCTGAGGCCTTGCCAAGCAAGCCATATCACTAATACAAGTTCAATAAACGACCAGATTCCACCGGCAACAAGTGAGAGCAGTGCAACCGGTAGGCTCCAAATTGCAAATCCAATGCTTGCCGCCAACACGGTGCCACCAACTCCAGCGAATGGAGGGAGAGGTGTATCGGGTACATCCATTCGCTTCCTTGGGAATGCAAGAATGAGAAGTGGTAATGCAATAAGTGTTGGAATCAGCAGATAGAATATATTGAGCATTGATTGGTCTGAGCCTTTCATGCTCTTTTCTACAGACTCAACAATTCGTTGGTCTGACATTGATCCAGAGGATGAAGTTGAGATGAATCCTGCTGAATCAACAATAATCACACCATCTGCAATTCCAGATGGTAATTGATTTGCAACCTCTCCTTTTGATTCATCAATTAATAGCGGCCAACTACTATTGAGTAAACCGGCGTAATAGTCGAGATCAGTCGGTTGTACGCCTTCACCGGTTGCAATCTGTGCGAAAGCAACTGAATCTCCAAGTCGTTCACTAGCATTGTCAAAATCTCTTTTTTGTTGTTCAGCATTAGGTGAACCAGATGTGAATACGCCCAGCACAACCGCATCATGCCTAGACAATAGGTCGTTTAGGGAAACCGCATCTTGACCAGTAGATGGGTGTTGTAGGAGTGAAAAGGTTGGAGCGGAAGAATCATCCCTTGTCGCGCCAAACTCTAGTGAAGGCAAAGTAGCGGCTGGAGCCATTGAAGAAAGTGCCAAAACTAGCAATAGAACTAGTGTCGGCCATGGCATTAATCCACTCTTTAAACGAAGTCCAAGGTATCCAATCAACGTTGATATTGATACTAACCAAAACCAACCCGCTCCTGCTATTGCA
>JACNFL010000083.1:7025-15255 GCA_014384685.1 Methanobacteriota archaeon | reverse complement strand
TTTTTGAGAAGCGTTTCGGCCGCACTGTTTCACCCTTCAAAGCAGAAGTGGAAACAACCATCCCTCGCCAAGTTGGACTGTCAGGCTCTTCCGCAATTGAGACTGCATTTTTGCTCAGTTTGATGGCTTTTCACGACTTGGAATTGGACTCAATTTCTGCCCGCGAATTAGCAGAACTTGTGTTGAAAATCGAGACTGAAGAACTCGGCATGGTCGCTGGACTGCAAGACCGTTTGCCGCAATCCTATGGTGAAATGTTGCACATGGATTTTGATGAAAAATTGATGACTAAGCGCGGTTATGGGGTTTACACCGCACTTGACGCGGGAAAGTTACCTCGCCTTTGGGTTGCTCACGCCCACAGTGGGGAAGACTCGGGGAAAACACATTCTAAGATTGCAAAACGATGGGAAAACCAAGACCCGCAAATGATTGAGATAATCGGTCACCTCAGAGGTTGTGCACATTCCGGAAAAAAAATACTCACTCAAGAAAAAAAGAATGGCGAAAACCTTGATGTTGAATTAGAAAATGTAAAAGATTTGGCATCTTTAATTGACACCAATTTTGACTTGCGGCGAGAATTATTTGGTGATACAGCCTTAGGTGAAACTCTTGATGCAGTTAAGTTGGCCCGGTCACTTGGCTCATGCGCCAAGCAGTGTGGTTCAGGTGGCTCAATTTTTGGCCTAATTCCTGATGGTGATTTTGGAGCCGTTGCGCCACAAGCATTTTCGGAAATCGGTTGGCAATTTTGTAGTAATATTGAGGTGGCACTGTGACCTATACTGATGATGAGGAGCCTTCAAATCCCGAATCACGAATGAAAATAGCGTATGTGCACGATATCCCTGAACATGGTGAAATTGAGACGCGTTGGCGTGACCCTGCATTCTTGGCTAGCCGTGGTTTTACTGATTTAGTGGTGGCTGACCAACTTTTTGGCTGCCTCTCTCTAGTCATGGAAAACGCCCCCGAATCACAAATTTCCGGGCGACTCACTTCCCTAGACGAGCGCATCAAAACGACATTGGAAGCGCGCCTTGGTGCTTGGGTTATGGAAGACTTGTTCACCCTGCAAAAAAGTACGGAGGTCACCAGTGTAGCCTGCCCACACGATGATGAGACTTGGCATGAGATGAACCATAATTTACACACATTATTTACTCGATTACCCGACCTAAAGGGAATCATTTTTCGCTTCGGTGAAGCCTTTGAAACCGACTCATGGGCTAAGCGAACTAACCCCTTCTCATGTCAATGCGAAATCTGTGGGCGACTAGGTAAAATCGGAGCACTGCAACGTATAATTTCTGAACTTGAAGAGGCAGTTTGTGAGCAATTAGGAATGTATTGCATCATCAGAATGTGGGATTTAGGAGATGACGGCTTTCATGCAGATTCCGAGCGACAATCTGCCGCTTTAGCCGCTTGGAATGAAAATTCAAGATTAGTAGTGTCAGTTAAGCATACAGCAACAGACTACTGGCGCCACCAACCTTGGAATAAATCCATTGAACTTGATGGCCCACCACGACTAATCGAATTCCAATGTGAACGCGAGTACGAATTTCTCGGCCTGATTCCAAACTGGCTTGGCCACTCGCTCGCTAATGGATTTTCGGAAATTGATGAACCGAAAACCGCAGGCCTCGCCAACTCAACGCCACCTAATTGGGTCGGTTCCTACATCATCCCACGCGGTGGCGGCTGGTCGCAAGACCACGCCACTGACGACTTCTGGTCAGAGATGAACAACCATGCAGTGATTGCCCTCACTGACGACCCAAATTCAGACCCTGACAAAATATTGGATGACTTCCTAACACAATCTGGATTTGAAGATGAAGAATCCCGGTTTTCATTAGCCACCCTAATCAAAATGAGTAGTGACCTTGTCCTACATTTGAGATATCTACCAACCTACCAAGATTTGACAAATCAAATTTGGATGCCATCAGAAAACTGGTTTCGTGACGACACTTTCGTTCCCGGAGCCTGCGCCCACATCACCAACATTGTCACAAGCGCCAACAAATCTGACAACTTGCGGGCGAACCGGCAATTCGCCTCCATCATCGCCCGCACTCAACTCACCCGCGCAGAAGCACTGTTCGACGACGGCATCTTCTCAACTCACTCAAAAGCGGAATTTATCCTCAATTCCTACCGCTTCGCAGCCAACTTCGCAACCCTCTCAGAAGCAATTTGGAACGACCTGTTAGACAAGGCAAACCAGAGCCCCGACCCCATCTCAAGACCCATTGCACAGCAGATTATCTTGGCCAACCTCGCGCGCAAACCCTTACCCCCGTTAAGGTGCCTTGATTAGGCGCATCGCTATCAGTGAGCAACCCCTCCGCCACCCATGCAAGAGGCACTTTTCCGCCGCCTCTGGGAAGAACTCGACTTCGATGACCACCCCTACCCAGGTCCACACACGCCCACCCCTCAAGGCCAACTAAAATTCACCGCCCACAAGGGAGCAGTATCACTTTCAGATGACAGAATTAGTTTCAGATTGGGGACTGGAAATGATGGTGAAAAAAGCATCCACCGCTGGACAATTGAACCTGAAAAAATCAATGAAGGACCAGAAAGATTGGGTGAACACCGTTGGTCAATTTGTCCGAAAGACCTTGGCCTGAATTTGAGCGCTTTTTTAGCCGTCAATATCGGCCCACCAACTGCGATAGAAGGACCTCCGGCCAATCCCTCACAAAAATCTGTGCTCGACAAACGGGTACTTCTT
Source organism: Methanobacteriota archaeon (assembly GCA_014384685.1). The sequence continues at coordinate 12,503 of JACNFL010000083.1, read as the reverse complement.
GGTCAAATTCGCAACTCGCTATTACCACACTTGAAAGATTGGACTTGGCACTTGGAAGTTGACAATAAGCAAGACAGAATGGGCTGGTATATTCGGGCCCCAGAAAAGTGGGAGAGCCTGTTCACAATTTTTGCCGGCTTAGGGTGGCACCCTGATACACCTCAGAATAAACACGGTTTTTTGCTCTTTGAACGCGCCCCACCAGGCGAGTTAGACCGACCTGATGAGGAAGAACCCAACAAACTAGATGCGTTGAGAACCGTTGCTCTTTGCAACTCCCAACGTGGAGCATTGACTCGCCTTGCAAGCAACCCCATTTGGTCGCATGAAGCTCTCCCTCACGCTGTTGAAAATTTACCCGGCGATGTTCAGTTATGGCCACCTTCGATGGGAAGGTGGCCGCTGTTGATTGCTCGCCAAACTGGTGAAGTCGGAATTAATAATCCACTCGGGAATCCAGAAAAAGTTGCCGAGTGGATGGCTGAAATCGTGACTGCATTGGGACCGACAATCTCCACGCTTTCAACCAAAATTGATGGTCTTAGTTGGCAGTGATGCAACACGAAATTCTCCTAATAATATTTCAAAAATGCGCGGGAGAAAGTCATCTCTAAGTTGTAGTTCTTCCTCATTAGTGAAACTAACCCTTTTCCCTCTGGATTCAAAAATGGTGCGTTTCTGCCCCTTCAACGGACCAGAAAACCCTGCCATTCTAGCACCGGCTGGCCATCATGCCCTTGACTCACTTGACATGTTTGTTGGCCATCCAATTGAGTGATTGAGGTCGCGTGCGATCGCGAATGTCACTATGCTCTCAAATTAGTTCTCGTCGATAATGACACGGTGCCGACATTTGTGACGTTGCAGGTGGATGATCAACTTGTCACAGGCATGTCTTATCTCAAGGATCACGGCGCTTGTCCCATGCCTTCCTCGAGGTTGGCTCAAAACAGCCAAAGGATCACTCCGTCCTTGATGGTTAATCAAACAGATAGGCTACAATATTTATTCTTACTAACATACTTTAACCCCTATGTGAGAAAGAACTGTTGGAGTAATACAACCAAACAAAATTTAGAAAAATATAACTAATAGTTTGATTAAACCCAAATTAATGGGAAGGTTTACATTCATCACTTTGCTCATTTCAATTCTCTTACTTTTTTCAACGGCGTGGTCGGATGGCGTAGCATCTGGCCTCCAGAGTCATCAAAAATTGGAGGTACTTTTCCATATTTCACTATCAAACAATTCCTCAGCGAATACAACTACTGGAGATTCATGGAGTGAGAACAGAGGAATGGAGTTTCAATTAGACCCGAACACAGGTAACTTCCAACTGATATCGAACTATTATCCCGTAGGGCTTAATGAAGACCCTTCTGGTATTTACTCTACAATGTTGACCCATATCGACATATTCGATACCAGCCTTGGAGTCAATTACACATTAGGAACTGAAGTAACTTCAAACACTCTTTCATGCAGGCAGGCAACGGGAAACCCCGTATCTCAACTGCTTTTCTTCTCAACTGATGATGGTTCAATTTACGGAAATGGATGGCACTGGCCAACATTTTCAGGGCAAGGCAATGTTTCTTGGAATATCTCTTACACTTTCTTCGCGCCAAGTAGAGGTTGGATTGCAACCGTTTCCTCATTTTACCAAAATGGGAATCTAAAGTTCAGCACACATCTTGATGTATTGAATTATACACAACCATGGCTCAGAATGAAACCTCCAATTACCAATACAATTGGAATAGACCAATATGAATATGACCTTATTAGGTTAAACTTGCTCTACCACAACTCATCTATCTCAAATATTCCATCAATGTGCAAAATATTGAACGAAGCAAATACCTACTATCGTCAGAGAGGTATCTACCTCTCAATAGAACAACTAAGCGAGGTAAATCCGAACAATCAAACAGAACCAAAACCTCTCAATTGGAACACACCTAACTCTCAATGTAACAATGATAATCTGCGAAGTTCAATATATAATTATAAAATAACCAATTTACATGTTAATTGGTACTTTGACCATATTGACTCTGCGCTGTATCTCTATTATGATGATGGCAATAATCATGACGGCTTGAGCTGGAATGTGGGCACTCTGATCGGGTGTGCCACAAACAGGTATTGGGACACATCCATCAATAAAGCAGGACTTGAGGGAGTTGGTGATGGATGGATTAGAATGTTACCTATTAGCCAGTCCTCGAACTCTTTCATTAGGCATCACGCAATCTTAATCGCACATGAAATCGGCCACACTCTCGGAGCACCTCATAAATTATCGGAGGCCTCGTGGAGAGGGAACTCAACAAATGGTTATTGTGGCGGAGATAATTCCGATGACAAGTATGTTTCACCAACGAGTTCGGCATCAGAAGGTGATTTTAGGTCAATTATGACAAATCAAATGAATTATGATCTAATAAGTTGCTACGGAACTCCATTCTTCTCAAATCAAACTTATGATTATTGGTTGAACAATGGAAGTTTATCGGGATTACGATACAAGCACATTCAACCAGCATGGCACAATTGGAGTCAAAGAGCGTCCGAGCACGGCCCCCAGTTAGAGTATTGGTTTGTACAAGTTGACGCGAACAAAATTATTGATGTATCAAACCAACAGCAACACCTTTGGAAAATTGCTTATTCAACAAAGGTTCTTAACATGTCCTCACCCCTCTTTCCGAACACCATGTCATTCAATTCATGCACTTCGTTCTTTGGCATCAGGACTATTGCCAACTCTACGTTATTAGAGCACTACGACGCATGGCAAGGTTATGTCAAATTTAATCCATGTGAAAACATGCGAATCGTGAATGGGGATTCTAGAAATTATTGGTCAAATCCTTTATGGATTAGAGGGCTAGAAGATTATGATGGAACTCAACCCCCCGATGATTACGCCAGACATCAATATTCATCTAAAGTGAACCTCACAACATCTGCAACTTGGATAATCTGGCCAGCTTACTCCCAGGCCATCACGAATAACACATATGGGCCTTGGCAGTGGATGGCTTTAACATGGGAACAATCAAACTGAGGTGACATTAGGTGAAACTTACAATCCCTATTGCTATAGGGCTCAGTATGATACTTATTAACCCTTTATGGTTGAATAATTCAGATGACTTTTCCCAAATTAGTCCGGCTTGGCACAGTAGTTATTATCATGAATACGATGAAGAAAATTATAATGATTCACTTTATTGGGAAAATGAACGTCTAGTTGATGATTTTCCGTTAACTCATATCGGTCTAAGAGGGAATTTTCTTCTTTACAATATAGCCGTTTTGGATGCAGACGGAATTCCGCGAAATAGCACACTTGTATTACAAGATGGAGTTGCTCCTGACAAAGATTTAAATCTTCGCGACCAAAAACTCGTCTGTATGTTTGAGTCATCAGCTATCGTTAGGAACTCTACTGTTGTAAGCGTTATAGACCTTAATAATGCCACAACCTTTCATGTTGGATTAAATCTCTCTGGCAGGATTGTGTGTGACAACTCAAGAACAGCGTTTTATCAAATCATAGGCAACAACGACAAAATTTTCATCAACACATATAGTGACCAAAATAGTAACTTTACCTTTTCTAATACCTCCAGTTTTTATATTAATATATTCTCTGGACTAATGGATGTAAAATATGACAATGGGTCCTTGTACTTCCTCCGAGCAATCGATAAATACAACCGTACAATCTCAAGTTTCAACCTTGATTCTAGCGAATTTTCTTCGTTGACTAATGTGTCATCCGAATTCCGACATCGACTACCATGGTTTGTGGGAGATATGGGGCTTGGGAGTCCTTTTGATGTGCGGAACGGAAAGATTGCAATTTCAATGAATGAATCACAAATTGAGATAATAGATATAAAAAATCCAAACATTAGAACCAATATTAATATAACACATCACCGATCTATTTGGGATCAAGAAATTATGTGGTTGGAACTCGGTTGCAATAACTCTGTTTTGTTTTCTTCAAGTTTTAAAAATTTCCCTAGTCTTGGAGTAGTATATTCATTTAACCAAACAAGAATTGCTGCAGTAGCTGACAATTGGGAAGAACCACTTCATGATATATCGGAATGTAAGATTGCTTACAAATTTGATTATCCTTGGAATGATGAATTATTCGGAATACAATCTTCGATGTATATGAGGAATAGTAACAACACCCTTATGGCAAATAATTTGTCATTATCCAATGTGACTTTATTGGATTTCAATGAATCAAAAGAATCAATATCAGCCCTACTTCATTCCGACAGTTCAGTGTTTGACAAACGAATACTTGCAAATTTCACATTAAATCTCAAACAACACCAATGGTTAACAAATGTCAAATTCCTACATCAAACAAACAAAATGATGACGGAGGGCCAAATTAATATTACCGATGATGATAAATTCACTTTCCAATTTACTGAAATCAACATGTCAATAAATAAACGAAATGAGGAAGGACTATCCTTTTCAAATTATCAAAATTTATGCACATTGTTAAATGAAAGCAATCTCAATGGCACTTTTATTTTTACCATTGATGATTATTACCTAGGTTTATTTGAAGTGGAATTATCTATAGAGAATCTCTCATTGGAATTCTCCAACTTCGATTGCCCTACATCTTTTATGAGGATTGATATAATTCCCAACACACACATTGTAATTGAGGAAAACTCAGGGCAAGCTTTATTTTTCAATTTCACAAATTATACCTCAGTGATTTATATTGATTCAATTTCGAATCTAAAAATTCAGCATCTCAATCCAATTTCGTTCAATGTAGAATTAAACGGGTTAGCAACATCAACTGGACCGAGTGAATTTGAATACGAATTTGATAATTTCACATGTATCAATTTTATGACGCAAATCATTACCTCATTGAACTATACAAATTATAATATCATCTGCTTGGAATATTGGGAGGAGGGTAATTCGACTCCCCCACTAAATGAAACTTCCCAGAACAACTCTTCTGATAATAATAATAATACAGTCATAGAAGAACAAACTTCCGATAATACCGAAATCGAAATAATAGGTCTCAACACAGAAAACACTCAAAATTCATCTTCAGACCAGCCTAAACATCGGGTTATTAACGAAACAGATTCTCCAAATAAGAATATATTGGTTATTTTAATTGAGCTCTGCTTAATTTTCTCCTTGAGCATTCTAATTGGTTATCAATTAAGGCCTAAATCATGAGATTCTTGGCCCACTACATCATTTATAATTATACGTTTTTAATAAAGAATTAATAGAGTTAGCGACAAAAAAAGAAAGAATATAGAGATAATTTGGTCCCGATGAAGCCAAGTAAATACCAAAAAATTGTTGGTTTCGAGTGGATGGCTGAAATCGTGACAGAATTGAGACCGACTATCTCCACGCTTTCAACCAAAATTGATGGCCTAAGTTGGCAGT
>JACNFL010000083.1:0-6927 GCA_014384685.1 Methanobacteriota archaeon | reverse complement strand
ACCAAAATTGATGGCCTAAGTTGGCAGTGATTCAATCCCTTACTAAAATCCGAGGAAACTCAGTCTTCAACGGTGATTTGTAGACCTTCGGTATCTGCGGCCCAATCAACAAGACTCCATCCTGCCGCTTCACAAGCAGTTTCAACCGCTTCTCTGCGACCAAGATTGCACAACAGCATCGCACATCCGCCGCCACCGGCGCCAACCGCCTTCCAAGCCAATACATCCTTGCTAGCAAGTAATGGGTCAACCACCCCATGGAACGGTTCGTGAAGCCCCATATCTAGCAGGTCAACCCCTCGACACACCTCGTGTAGTGCGTGAATTACCTCGTCACGCCTGTCCTGTTGAACACCTTTCGCCATGCCACGTGCTGCCAACCGAATCGCCATCAAACCCTCTTTGACATCCTCGTCACCATCCGCATATCTCCCCCAGATATTCTTGTGTAAATCACCAGAAACATGAGCGATATTTGAGTTCACAACAATCAATTGACGCTGTAACCATTTTGTCGCTGATGCAAGTGGAGCGAGCGGCATCTCCTCAACATCATCCTGCATGAACATCAGATGATTCCAGCCGCCATGTGATGCTGCCCACTGGTCTTGACGTCCGCCTTTGTTTCCTAAAAGTGACTCAAATTGGAATGCCTGTTCTGCTAATGCCTTACGCCCGGTATCATCAGTTTCCATAGCGCTGATAGCACCCATCAATGCCACATTGATTGCACCGGTAGTCCCCAAGCCCGAACCCACCGGAACCTCACAGGTGTAAGAGACCGAGAGTATCCCCTCATCGTCAACTTCTAGCGTGGCAGTAGCGTATTTATTGATGGCTAGATTGACAACCTCGCCACCCACATCATGCGTGTACGGAGCAACATCAGTCCACCCGCCAGCGAAGTCAATCCGCACCGGAGCCCGAGCCACTACCTTGCGCGCCATACCCTCCCGGATACGACCCATCCCATCAACCCGACGGCCCCAACACGCGGCAATAACTCACTATGATTACACTCAGAGCGAACTGGAGAAATTCAAAGGTCAGAAAGGGCATCATCAATCAGCGCTTGACCTCTAGCCATAATCATCCCACGCCATTTTATGGAATTCGGACTAAACACCTCAACCAAGCGTTTTCGCTCAGCCGAATTAACCTGCTTCCTTTTTTCAATATTTGACCAATGCGTCATCCGATTTTCTGCCCTGAGAGTCTTGATTACTTGCACCGGTTTTACCGTGCCAAACTCTTGGGTGATCGCTGTCCACTTGATGTTCGGCCAGCGGCTCATCACACCATCCATCATGCCGCCTCGAATTTCGTAAGCAACTCCAGCCTCGGCATCATTTGACTGAACAGTATCCCCATAATGAGCCGTCAACCTATCCATCGCAGAGTCAGAATCATCACCTGAAATCAAAAGTGAATCAACGCCGAACGACCCCAACCCAGTGTGAAAGTCAAGCCAAACCGCCCGTTCAACATCCGGCAGAATCCCCGACAAGTGTTTCAACCACAATTTTGGCCCCTCACACATTTCAAAACCGCCGTACTGCATCGCCTTTGGCCTCTCATATTGACCCTCAGCAATAGTCTGTTTTGCGACATTAAAACCCATCCGAAACATCACCCAAGCCGCCTTCAATTTAAAAAAATCAAACATTGATTTATGCGACCGCGGATTCAAAAGCCCGTCCAATTCATGGTATCTCTTTGGCTCGCCAACATAGGCCCCACCAGACGGCAAAAAATTGCGATTCAGGTCAACATTATTTTCGTTCACCCGCCGCAACCACGCGAACCCATAGGGATTAATTGCGTGCGCCACCAAAATTCCGCAACCCTTTGGAACATGCAAATCACCCTTCGCCCAGCGCTCAAGCAACCTCACTTGAACGGCACTACCCGGGAAACCCTCCACCCCATGCACCCCACTTGTGTGAATGAGCAGACGCGACGGATCTTTTGGCCCTAGATACGCCACATCGATTGAGAGGTTTTCATCTGATGGTCCGCGCACAGAAAGTTGCAGAGTCGTGAGGCTAGCACCGGCCAATTCAACAGCATCAAGGAATCGCTGGCGAGCCGTCACATAATCGGGAGAGAAATAGCGCCACAACTCATCATCCGCTACCACCCAAGCCACTTCCACTTGTTGCGAGTGCCGGCATCTACCATTCACTTTTCCCAAAATAACTTGTAAAAGAACATTAGTAAATTTGAGACTAGAATGGCTCAACGATTGGTTTCGCTCAATTGAGAATGTCCTCAACTAAAAGATATTCTTCTTTTATTTCTTCGGCTAAATCGCTGCCAATTTCTGTCAATCCCCATACCTTCTCAAGTTTGTTAGTTATTCCTTCATCTTGTAAACGTTTCAAATGTTTATTGATATTTGGTTGACTACATTCTAGTTTTTCAGCCAATAAACGCTGAGTAAATCCACCCTGATTTTCACTCTCTTGCAACAATAAAATCAATTTCTCTCTTGTGTCGAGATTATTATCCCTAGCCGTAGGAATCAAAACCTTTTCCTCATTCAATTCGGCATCAAAACAAATTGGGAAATAAGTTACCCTCCGTCCACTTTTTTGTCGATGGATGCTACCCTCTTGCAACAAAATTTCAGTATGATGTTGAATCTGAGAACTACTCAAATTTAACCGTCTACAAATTTCACTTTGATGAATTCCCGGCTCAAAAGTGATTAAATCAATGATTAATGTCCTTACACTTGGTGTGTATTTACGCGCCCTCAACCCGATTACTCCGAGTAGTGAACCACCGAACAAACCTGCAATTAATTCCTTTTTACGTGAAATAATTACTCCTAAACTAAGAATACCAACTCCAGCAACGATTACGAGGGGGATTCCATCTGAGTCATTCTTTTGACTGGTTTCCTTTGTCAAACTCAGGTTGTTATCCTCCTCTTCTTCCAACTCAGGCTCAACTATTGGTTCTTGAATTGCACAATTACTCTCATTTGTCCATTCTTCACACGGAATTTCTATTTCTGGCTCAATAATTGGAGCCGTAGAATTATTTTCGGGGATTATTGGGATTATAGGCTCAACTTCCTCATTCACAATTGGGTCAAAATTAACATGGAATCGAAATGAACGAACGGGACCCGGATCTACTGGAGTCCACAACTGACCAAGTATTGACAAATTTGAACCGGAATGTGTGCCGTGGATTAGGTATGTAGTGGAATTGACTTGTTCAATTGAAAATACTGCGAATACCGGCCCTCTTGTCCACAGGTCGGGATATCCAAAGAGAGTTATCGCCGTAAAATTTCCATCCTTGAACACACCTACGACAGTGTGGTCAACAATTAATTGGTTGAACTGAAATCGCTCACCCAATTGGCAATCATCCACCTCTCCTCTCCATTCCGCCCTACAAGTCATGGTTAAGAGAAAATCGAATGGAGATGAATCATTCCCGAAGAAGACTCTGTCAATTGTCAATCTATTATTCATCCAAGGAGAAGTTACTTCATTGAACCATTCCTCAGAAAGTTCCCGCCGAATAAACTCGCTTTGACCGTCATATCCTGGTCTGCCGGTCAACTCTTCAATATGTGACTCAAACTTAGCATCTGAGCATCTCAAAGTCATCTCTGTAAGATTGGTTTCACATTCTGTCTCGGAAAAATCCGAGATGAAGATTCCATCCTTATCTTCAAATCTGATTCGTACTAACTCAGTGTTATTGGAGATGAGTGACGGCTCATTTTGGTCATTGCTATCATCGATGACCAAACAATAGTTGGTTACTTTCCAACAATCTCTTGTGTCAATAAGATACTCGTTTTCACCAAATGGAAATACCAATGTATCATCCATCGAACCCAACCATGCACCTGTTCGAATAGTCGCAAAGGTTACGTTTGCAATTAAATTCCCATCCATATCATACCTCAATAATGAAGCAGATTTCAGAGTTGGAAGAGGTGGCGTGATTGGCGGCAACCAATTCGACGCTGAGTCGAATAATCCAGTTCTACCTAAGATAGTGACGAACTCATCTTGAATGTCCACCGTGGCAAATCTTTGCCCAAAAGAAGAGTCTATTGTCCATTTCAACTGACCATCCCAAGTTACCAAACTGATATGGCTACCTCCCCTGAACATCCCATTTACTGTATAATCTGAACCTGTCACAACAATTCCTTGTGTGGGATGAGTAACAATTCCCCCTTCTCCAAAGAAAACCCCGAATTCGTCAAATTGGTTTGTGAGTAAAGTCACCCATTCATCTTCTCCGTTTGCATCGACTTTTGCCAAGTACAATCCACCTGGATTACTATCGGGAACTACCAAAGACCCACTGAAATTGAATCCAGTATATGCCGCGATGTATAGTAACTCACCCCCATCTTCGGTAGGATAGACATGGTTGATTATTGCCGGTGAATACTTAGAATAAATATTCAAATCATTTGCATAATATTCTTGTGGAGTAAAATCACCATTTTCAGTAGCTCCTTCACCCCATACATTCATCGGAATTGCGCCTGTGAGCATTCCAAATATCGAAATCAAAAAAAAGAATAGACCCCAATTAGATCTTGAATTCAAACGAGCGCCACCTCATGAGGATTCATTGAATAAGTACCATTCACAAATCCACTCGCTTGGAGGGTATTTGTGTCATATTCATACGCCGACACGAATGATGTCAATTCAATCTGATAGATTGGAGTGAAAAGTGTCCACCCTTGGCTAGAAGAATTCCAAGTCACTGTCGGAGTAGGGCCACCTCCAAGTTGGATGGGTAGAGCCTGCTGTTCACACCTTCCCCCCCAATTGCCTAATGGACCACCAGAGCCCGCTATCCAGCCTTGCCCACCAGATATACAAGTAAAGGACTCAGTTTCTGTCAAAACAGTGTTGAATTGATTACCATCCCAAAGTGCCACATGAATGGTGAGGTTGAGGTCAATGAAGCCTTTTGCATGAGGGCCAAAATCAAAGAAACAGGAAGATGTCGGGCCATCTGTTAATGTGACATTAAGATTTAGTTTACCCCCATAAGTTAACCAACTAACCGTTTGGTTTGTTTTTCCACGGAGGATGTCCTTACCCCAGAGTGATGTCAAACCGTTCTGTGTGATTTGTCTGCTCAAACAAGACGAACCCGTGCCGACTTTCTCCACAGTGACCCTATAGTCTGCCCAATCTTCAGTCGGCTCAGAAAAATATGTAGGATAATTTCCAGTCGAAACATCAGTATCTTCCCAACCTGACGGTGGTACATCCAAAGCCCAAAAACTGTATTCAACGAATGTAGAACCTCCTGTAGGAAGAGTCTGCTCGGCTGTCAGCGTGTATAATCTCCAGCCGCCAATATCATAACCATTCCAATTTGTTGTGTATTGGTTCAAGTTGATGGGATTGGTAATGAAACCAGAGTCATCCGTAATTATTGAATCAGATTGATGAACATATCCTGAATCTAAAATTGTAATCATACCATTACTAAAGATCGCCGAAACAGATAGGGAAAAATTCCAATCTTCTTGGAAATGCATCGGGTCTGGTAAAGTATCCATCAAATCAAGATTCATCTGAATAGGCACACCAGTTAGATTGAAAATTGGATAGAGGCAATCGGCTCCAAATTCATGCTTCAAAGACCAGGTATTCGCATCTGTTTCAAACAGAGCATCAGGTGTCATGAAACCATAATGGCAATTAGTCACATCCACAGAAGCCATGTTATTTGCACTGTATTGACTAGAAGTTGGATGCTGCCCGCTAAATGTATTTGAAGAGAAAAGTAATTCTGAATCTAAAGTTTCAAGTTCAATCGGTTTCTCATTCAAATCCACTAAAGCCATTTCTGAAATTATGACAAATTGAAACAAAATCAATATTATCGTCAACCACACAATCTTGGCCATGAACTTCGCTATCTCAATGACTAATATAACCTGTTTGATAACTTCATGCCAATTGAAAATTGCGGTAAGATGAGTTATTTTGAAGAATAAATGAAAAATAATAAACGTCGTAGTTATCTCATTCCCACGCCAAAATATTTGCCAATAATAATGTCAATCCCCACAGTTTGGGCATGTTACTAGAGAGTTTTTTGTTGCAAAAATGTGATATTTATCTGAGTGACAGGTTCATCACCAAACATTTGCCTACACTGCCAAATATCTCCTTCTAAGGTATTATTATTCAAATGTTCATTCCATCCAATGACTAGACGCCTCTCATCATCACATAATGATTCATTATCATATTGGTTTGAATCTGAATATTCAGAAGATTATCTAATCGTTGGCACTATTCTTATGAATGTTGACGATTGAAATATCACCGGATCATATCATCCTAAACGAATTGAATTAAGGACATTAGTACTGAACACAACTAGGCCTCAATTACCACCAGTCATATCAGACCCAGACATAATAATTGACAACTCTTCAAGAACAAATAATACTACTGTCAATTTAGATGAGTCAATTTCAGAAGTAGATTATATTCAAACTGAAGACATTACAGTTGACATTACTAATTCACCAGATATTGTTGAGAGTGAACAAGACCCCCTTATTGAGGATGAGCAAACACCTAGTGAATCAGAACATGATAATAGAAGTGAAATTGTGACTGGAGAACTTAATGGTAATTTATTGAAAACTATAATCGCCTCATTCATATTAGTGCTAATTCTTTTCCAACTCGACCGATTAAATCGTTGAAAATATCACATTAATATTTCAAGTAAATTAGCAAACTCACAATTTTCTAGCAATCCGTAAATTTACTTTTTCGGAAGTTATTGGAAGCGGAAGGTGACAATTTTCTTTGCCCCAATGCTGACTTCCCATCCTTGGTCAGTTATGTCTACTGCTTTTCCAGCGTTTTCCATCATGTCGCATTCGTGACATTCAAACAA
>JACNFL010000034.1 GCA_014384685.1 Methanobacteriota archaeon | reverse complement strand
TATGACTCAAGATGAGGCCGACTTACTCAATGGAGCGGGCGGACTTGTGGCCGGATTTGGCATTGGAGTTTCAGTAATTTGTAGTGCTATTTGTGGAGTTTTGGTGGCCATCCCAATGATGGTTGCAAATAATGGATTAGATGAATCCTCTCTTTTCAGCAAAAAGAAGGAAGAAAAAAGTAATCTCTTTTTGCAATAGAAGCAAGATAACAAACACTTGCGCCTCTAGAATAATTTTTTCAAACAACCTCCGACCATCTCTGTTTGGCCGCCCCCATTCTTCATCGTGATAAGCAATGTAGAGTGGGTCTTTGGTTGACCATGGACATCGGTTCTGTTCAGCCATCAGAAAAACCGATTACGTCTTGGGTTTTTGTCATTGTGTCTGAGCTATTGATATCAAAAAGCATCAACTATTGTTGGCTACGCCTAATGTATTCAGAGTAATTCCCTGGCCACATTTTGAGACTACCATCACCTTTCAATTCCCAAATAGTGTCACACACTTGGTCTAAAAACCAGCGATCGTGACTAACTGAAATTATCGCTCCATCATATTCTTTCAACGCTTCCTCAACAGCATCAGCGGCATCAGTATCAAGGTGGTTTGTAGGTTCATCAAGGAGCAAGAGATTGTTTTCTTCTAAGAGTAGTTTTAGCATTGCCACCCGCGCTCTTTCCCCACCACTCAATTTACTCATTTTTGTTTTGACCATTCCCGGTGTGAACTGAAACTGGCCTAGCAGTGCACGCAAGTCACCATACGGCATTTTTGGTTTCATTTTCTTGATCTGCTCTTCTGGCGTGAGTGTAAAATCAACGTTCCTGTGGTCTTGATGGAAGTATCCAGTTTGTACCCCTGGTAGAACTTCTAACTCTCCTGAATCAAGTTTTAATTCACCCATGATTAGGCGTAATAGTGTTGTTTTTCCAGCACCATTCGGGCCAACAACACCTATTTTTTGGCCACGGCAAACCCCAACAGTAACAGCATCTAAGATTGGTCTATTAAGCCCTTCAAAAGTGAGGCTTGCCTTACGAAAATCAAGCACATCTAAACTGCTTTTTTGGGTTGAAGAAAGGTTGAATCGTAACGCCTTCCGCTGTCTTGGTTTGATTGATTTCAACCATTTCAATTCGCGTTGTGATCGCATTATCATGTGGTGTTTTTGGGAAATTGATTTATCGAATTTATTTGCCCTTTTCATTGATTGTAAAGCCCCAGTGACACGTTTAATCTCTTTAGTGACTTTGTCAATTCTTTCATCTAAGGTTTGCAAGAACAATTCTTTTTGAGCAATGTAAGCACTATAATTTCCAGGATAACCACGCAATGATGTATTGTGTACTTCAACTATATTGTTGCAAACCCGGTCAAGGAAATACCTGTCGTGGCTAACTATCAGCAGCGCTCCTTTGAACTCCATTAGAAAGTCCTCTAACCAATCAAGAGTTTGCAAGTCTAAATGATTGGTTGGCTCGTCCAAAAAGAACACATCGATTTCACCCAAGCCAACAAGTTGTCTTGCCAGGGCAACCTTCGCTCTTTCTCCTCCAGAAAGTTGCGAGATGGAAATGTCTAGTGGATGATGAGCTAAATCCAATGCTTTGAGAATCTCTTTGGCGTGTCCAGCCGCATCACCACCACCCGAGCGAGCCATTAAACTCTGCAATTCTTGGTAACGGTCCATCACTTGTTGCCATTCACCGTCGTAGAATGAAGGGTCAGCCATAGATGCTTCAATGCTGGTAATTTCTTCCTCAATTTCTTGGAATTGCCGACCTCGGCGATTCAACTCTTCTTCTAAAGTGGCATCTTCTTCAATATCGCGAACCTGGGTTAAAAATGCGATTCTAAGCGCTGGTGCGAATGTAATATCACCAATATCTTGGTCTTGATTAGATATTGTTCGTAGCAGCGTGGTCTTACCACTACCGTTGTGTCCAACGATTCCAATACGGTCGCCTTCATCGACTCTGAGTCCTACACCTTCCAAAACATTGAGAGAGCCAAACGACTTGTGAACATCGTCTAAACGAATCAGTTCACGTGCCACTCAAATCAACCCTACAAAACGAGCCCGAGAGCCACCCCTTCAAGGCTTAACCGGTTCAAAATGAGTATTAGTCACTGAGGTTACTATTTGCTGTGATGATATGGAGTGTTCCACCATCAGAAAATGTGCCATAGAATAGATAGCTACCAGATGGGTGGAAAGCAATTGGAAGAGGTGTGGTTAGGTTTGATGCAAACGTGGTTACTTCCCCATGCCATCCTTGGGGATTAGTTGAGTTCTCTTTGAAATCAATTTGTACGATTTCGTGGCCGACAGGAATTAATGTAGTCCAAGAGCCAAAAACAGTAGCATACACAGTATATTCATTCCCAGGGAATGTTGAATTTGCTGGCCTAACATCCATTCCATTGAGACTGCTGTGTGCTGTCCAAGTTGCTACCGGCCCGATAGTTCCAGCAGGAATAGGGTGTTCTGGGTCATCATCAGGCCAGCCATAATCTTCACCGGCGATTAGCAGATTCACTTCTTCAAGTGGATGCTTACCTTCCCAATCTCTGCCGTTATCGCTAAACAGGTAGCCTA
Organism: Methanobacteriota archaeon; assembly: GCA_014384685.1. The sequence goes on along the minus strand of JACNFL010000034.1, from coordinate 405 downwards.
TTCCTTCAACCCAAACACCGTCGTATGAGTTACGCACACCACTAGCTAGAACCCCGTGTTCCCCAGTACTTGCATTGACCCAGAGAAGAGCAGCGTTTCGCTCATCCTCTTCAACACAGATATTGCAGGTGGAACCAACATGCCAAACTAGTGTTCCATCACCCAATTCATTGATTGCATTAGGTTGGTGATTTTTTATTGGAACACCATCTATCATCAACCATCTTTCATTTTGTTTGACCTCTTCCATCCATGCTGTATCTAGCCCAGAGTGATTGATTTTAGTTAATCTACCTGCTTCGGAAATCAAGAGAAAATCCTCAGCGATGTGAATACCATGTGGTCGATCAAAACCATCCAACCAAGTTGACTGTTGAGATATATTCCAACTCCAGTCAGTAGTAA
>JACNFL010000031.1 GCA_014384685.1 Methanobacteriota archaeon | reverse complement strand
CGAAGTAACAGTGAACCATCTTCTAAGAGCTGGAATCATTGGCGAACAAGACGAATTAGCTGGAGTTGCTGAGAACATTATTGTTGGACAACCTGTTGCCCTTGGGACTGGTAGTGTTGAACTGTTCTACATCCCAGATGAGGAATAATTAAAATCCCACCATGAGAAACAAATGTGGAGTATGGAGGAATAGAAATGGATATAATAAAACAATTGAAAACTGCAATAAAGAATGGAACCTTGCTGTTTGGTCAAAATCAGACTGCGACGGCTTGCGCCCATGGAGAAGCGAAATTAGTTATTTTAGCGGCAAACTGCCCACTAGAATATGTTGAAGAATTACACTCTAGTCACCCTGATGTACCTATTCATAGGGTGGCAATGGTGAATAGAGAACTAGGGGCTGCTTGTGCTAAGCCGTTCCACGTCAGTACAATTTGTGTGGTTGATGCTGGTAGCAGCGATTTACTCTCATTGAGAAGCAACCTTGATTGATTTCGCTAAATCAGTTAACCTCTGAATCTGGCCCTTTAGGGCCAACATTGAGGCGAGCATTGATGTGTCAATGAAGTAGCCGAGTATCAATGACCGTTTCTTTACCATCAGTTCTCAAGGAACTTGGAATTGAAGTGAAGTCTATTTCCATCATTTCTAGAACCCCTGGAATTAATTGTTTGGGGGTAATTGAATCTATTTCTAATTCTAGTGTTGGTTGCCCAGTTGAAGTCGGCACTCACATTTGGCATGCTCAATCAGGATGGGCGCCAATTGATAGGATGGAATTGGAGCGCTGGATCGTCGACGCCCCCGACGGTTCTCATTGGCTTGTTTCAGAGAGGAGATTGATTGATTTAGACCGAACAACAGTTTCTGATAGAATCAATTTGGAACTTTGGGGTTCAGAAGAACTTTCTAATTGGCTTGGCCAATCAATTCTCGCGGGACGATTAAATTTACAATTTGATGAAACACTTTCTTCTCCATCAATGGGTGGTATTACTAAGAGGGCTGAAAAATCATCACCCCCAATTCCAGATACTAAGGCCATTAAACCAAAAGTCAAACTGACAGAATGGCTTTCACAACGTGGTTATGAAAGATTGGAAGTACGGCCAATTTTACTAGAAGGAAAAAGTTGGCATATCGATGGCCACTTACTAGGTCCTGAAGGGGCTAAAGAGAGGCACCGTTGGTCACTCATTGAAGATCCTTTTTCAGGCCAATTAACAAGGATGGGGGATTCCCAACCCCTACCATTTGTACCACAACTAGAGAAGATATCTCCTAGGTCATGGAAGACGATGGAGATGGTGCGTTCAGAATTGCCATCAGTGTGTGAGGAAAGGAGGCACTGGAGAGTTAGTCAAACGGCGGCAGACGGGGATGTTCATGGCAGCATCCTACATTGGTGGAGAATTGAAGAAAAGGTTGCAAAGATGACCTCATCTCCTATCTTGATACCAGGTTGGCAAGTCGATTTTCCTAGCAACGGTTGGATGATTGTACATGGTTTAAGCGGTGAAATACTAAATTTACCTTAACCGGTAAAACCCAAATTTGGATTTTAGTTAGTCAAAGAGAGGGCCTAAGATAGTTACTCCACCAGCACTAATGTCAATTGCTTGCTTTTCCATGCTATGACGTAGATGCCTCATTTTTTCTATTTGCATTGTTCGGACAATTTTGCCATTCCTTCTATCCAATCCTAGATTGATAATGCCATCTGCGATGAACCCTTCATTACCCTGAAGTTCAGCATGTTCTCCGGTCTGTCTCTCTGTGATAATAATGGTGTACAAACCTTGAGTTCGAAGGAAATCGAAGAATCCGAACATCTTCTTTCTCATTTCTGTATCAACGCTAGTTAGGCTGTAAATAGCTCCAAGGCTGTCTAGAACAAATACTGAGAATTGGTCTCCCCGCTCTTGCTTAAAGTGTTGAATCATTCGGCGAGTGAATTTTAGGTAATCCATAGCTTCGTTTTCTTTTCGTAACTCTGTTAAATCCGTGATTTGGAGATTTGGAGGTAGTTCTAGTCCCATTGATTTACACGTTTTTAGTAGACTGTCAACGGTTTCTTCAACTGTACAATATAATCCAAACCCACCAGTTCTTCGTAAATGATTAGATATTATCGACAAAGAAAAACTGGTTTTCATTGATCCAGGTGGGCCAGTGAGAAGACTCAGATATGGTGGCTCCGCGTCCCGACTAATTACCCGCTCCATTCCTGCTATGCCGCCAATATACATGATTCCCACTATGGCCATTTTATACCCGGTATTTATTGTTGTTGAAAGTAAATACTGATTATCTGCCTGTATTCGTAATAACATCATCAGCCATTAAAATCATAGTGATTAAATGCCACACCTTAGTCGAAGGGTTGTGAAGTACCGGCCCTTTGGGCCGTGAGAATGAGATTGGGAGATGGTGGTTGATGCAGACGGCATTCAAAGAAATCATTTCCAATACAGAATATTTCATCACAAAACATCAGGAACAGCGTGACGAATGGAACGCAAAAGTTGTTGAAAATAAATCACGCCGTGAACAGGTAAACGGTCAAAAGCTTGAGATATACGATGAGATTGAGCGCCAGCGCACTGTTCGTGATAAAGAGAATAACATGGTACGTCAGGCAAAGGCTGAGCGAGAAAAGGCAAACAAAGAATTTAACACTCTCAGAATTAAAATTCATGGTAATGATTCAGATAATAAAGGTAAACGCCGAGATGGAGATAGCCCCGAATTCATTAGAAAAAAGATGAGGGCACTCGAAGATAGGTATGAGCGCGGTCAATTCACGGGGAAGAAGGCTGAGAAGCAATTTCAGAATGATATGAAGCAATTCGCTCGTAAACTGAGGGATGCAGAGGCTAACAGGAAACCAACAGGTGGTAGCGATGTAAACAGTGAACTCGATGCATTACGTGTCGCTTGCGATGCCGCTCATGCTAGAGTTATTGCCGCAGCAGAAGCAGCTCAAGCAGCCCATGATTTGA
>JACNFL010000123.1 GCA_014384685.1 Methanobacteriota archaeon | reverse complement strand
TCCAGCCCACTTACCGGTATTACCGGGATGTTTTTCTGGCGCCCTAGCGTATGAATTAGTAGTGTGGACTCAGCCTTGGCAATTACGCAACCCCCCCCAAGAAGGTACTACTTTGGCTATTATATGGCAAGTCGAGCGATGGCTTATTCACGATAAACCTTCAAACACCCTACATGTATTATCCAATGAAAGGGACGAATGGGGAGCGAAGGTGAAGAAATTCTTGGAGTCGTGGAAGTATGAGCCGAGAGAGGTTCTACCCGCCATATTAAACGGTAGTGAAACTTCTAGCCATACTGATTTGCAGCATGCAGATATCGTAAGGGTCGTGAAAAAGGCAATAACTGCCGGCCAGTTATATCAACTTAATTTTGGCCGGAGGTGGATGGGAGAATTACATGAAAATCCTTGGGAGACAATGCTTAGACTTGCCCATGATAGCCCCGCACCTTACTCATCATGGCTTTATTGCCCAGACCAAAAAATTGCCTTATGCTCTTCTAGTCCGGAATTGCTTTTGGCGAGTGATGGCGGAATAATTAGCACCCGGCCGATTAAAGGAACAAGGCCAAGAGGTCGTGACCCTCAAGAAGAATTTTCACTACGAAGCGAATTACTAAAATGTAAAAAGGAAAATGCTGAACATCGTATGCTAGTGGATTTAGAAAGGAATGAACTCGGAGTTGTATGTCGCCCCGCATCAATTGAACATACATTGTTCCAAGTAGAATCATATCCTCAAGTTCAACACCTTGTAAGTGAAGTAAAGGGAGAGTTAAAGTCAGAGTGTGATTTATGGGATGCTCTACAAGCTACTTTCCCTGGAGGTTCTATTACCGGTTGTCCGAAAACAGTTACTTGCTCGGCAATAGATTTACTTGAGAAGCACCCCCGTTCATTTTGGACAGGAAGTATTGGGTACATTGACCCGAGAACCAGTAAAAGTGCATGGAATATTCTCATTCGAACTTTAGAGGCACATCAAGATAATGGAGATAATGGAGTTGGTTCAGGAGAAAAATGGCAGGCAATAATTCAAGCCGGAGGAGGGTTGGTTATTGGCTCAAATCCCGAAGCAGAAGTAGATGAAGCAAAATGGAAGGCTGAGGCATTGCGAAAAGCAGCCGGCTGGATTGAAAGGAGTGAAAACGAGGGGAGTTTCTGTGCAGAAATTGCAATCCACCCTCAGCCAATAAAAAAGCAAATCAATAGAGGATTTACCGAGACTGGAGACATATTTGAAGGAAAGAATATTGATTCCACTATTCTAAAAAAGACGGGCAGCAAAAAAGTTCGAATAATTTTTATTGATAATTTGGATTCTTTTTCGTACAATATTATGCACTCATGTTGTGGAATGGGGGCTGATGTAATTCGTTTGTGTGGAATTACAACACCAGTTGATAGTTTCAATGAACTATTATCCACGCTTAAGCCAAGCCACATTATTCTTGGACCCGGCCCCGGGCGTCCAAATAGTAGCATCCTCACTCAATACATTTCAAAGCAGTCATTGCTTGGAAGTATAACTAATCTTGAAGGAGATGTTATTCCAATATTGGGCATTTGTCTTGGCCATCAAGCGCTCGGTGAGGCAGATGGAATGGAATTAATCGAAAGCCCACTTGGAGCAGTTCACGGCCAGCCGAGCCAAATTCTCCATAATGGTGAAGGAATCTTTTCTCAGATTCAACAACCGGCAATAATGGCCCGATATAACAGCCTTATTTTGAAGGAAAAAGGGGGAAATAATGGCGGTGGATATATTCCTAATCAACTAATAGTCAATGCATGGGATGAGACAAAAACTTTGCCAATGGCCTTCTACCACCCCACCCTCCCTATCTTTGGAATTCAATTTCACCCCTAATCATGTGGTTCAGAAAATGGCATCCAAATCATCTCAACTTTCTTGAAAATTACCCTTAAGAGTCAGGCGTTCATAGCGCATGGTTGAAGTGGGGGTTCTCTGTGCGTAGGTTTGAGGGAGTTTATGCCAGCCTGTAGACACTGCCACAGCACTTATCCAAGAGAGTACTTTATTCACGGCATTGGACCTCGAAAAGATGTCTGTGTCCGTTGTGGAGTCGACAAGGGTTTAGTTGAGGAATCTGACGTACCTACGCTTTACCCAAGCAAACTTGCAAATGCCCGAATCGCCCTCCGTGCCCGCCGGTACTCCGGCTTTTTGTGGGTTGGTTTGTTGTGGATTTTGTGGATTACATTTTTTGGCAGCGTCCCAACATGGGGGTTGATTTCAGGAATCGCATTATTATTGATCACCCTTGCTTTACCAGCCAAATTCATCCTCGGATATGCCAAATATCAAGCCACACTGGCAAAACTTACCCCTACTTATGAGCGTCCTAAAGGCCATTGAACTTACAATCGGCTAACTGTATGTCCAAACTGTATGTCAAACCCTATGCCGTCAATCTCAAAGCATCCTGCCCCGAGGACTAGGTAATGGCAACGCTCAACAACACGGGCCTATTACTTCGCTTTTCAACAAAACGAGGCTTGGCTTTTTTTCTGATTTCTTGCTTCCTAATCTCTACAATACCTACTGCCGCCGCTTGTGAAACAGAAGTGGCAAAGGCATTGGAAGGTAAATTTCCCTCACCTACCGGAATTTCGCCAAACAAGGATGACTCGATGAGAGAAACGGTGCGTATTTCAAAAATTGGCCAAGAAACCGCCCGATTCTTGCTTTGGGAGGTCCTCATGGGGGCCAATTATTCGGAACGCTATATCGCTGATGAGATTAATCGAGTAATGGTTGAAAATGGTTCCAATCCCGACTGGGTTTCCGTTGACACTATTGTTGCAAGCGGCTCCAACGGGGCAATATGACACGGAGATGGAGAGTTGGATGGAACAGTGCCGAAAATAGCGGAGATTGGTGATGTGGTAGTGGTCGACATAGGTGCGCGAGTCAACTAGTGGGGTAGGGCTATGACCAGAACATACGCGGTTGGCCATACTGACAAGTTCCCAAGTATTGAA
>JACNFL010000295.1 GCA_014384685.1 Methanobacteriota archaeon | reverse complement strand
ACAGGCGTAAACAAATAAGATGCCCATCATCATTAATGGCGATTAGATGTTCTCTATCAAGCCAACCAATTAATTTTCTAATTCGCCCCGGTCGAAGTCGGCTAATTCCCCTGCCTTCTCGATTAAACATGTGAATGTGGTCACCTCGGTCAGCTAACAGCCAACCCCCCCCTGGACGAGGTAAACAATCTCGGAAACCACCGCCAACCGAACGACCTTCACCGAGGGGGTTTCCGGTTCTGATATCTAGAAGGTGAAATCCCGGACCAGAAAGAACTGCTACACTAGTTCCATCTGATACTAGCCTGTAAACATCAAACTGAAAAGTTCGCTTCCAGATGAAATCTCCCAAATCATTGAGTAATCTTACAATTCCACCAGTTGCAATGATTACTCCGTCGTTGAGAGTTGCAATAGCACCAACTTTTCCTTCAAGTTGGTGACTCCAAGAAACTCGCCAATCACCAGCCATCAGAATTCGCCTCCAGCACCTAGATTGACTAGGTGGTCTTTGGCTGGTGCACTTATCCTATACATGCGACTACGCCCCTGTTTACGGACAGTAAGAATTCCTGATTTCAGTAATCCATTGAAGATTTGTGAAAGCCGTGGTCGCCCAACTCCTAATTCATCTTGAAGTAGATTGTCAGAGGGAGATACTTCCCGTTCAACTGCTTGAGTTAGAATCAATGTTTCAGCATTATTGAGATTAGTTAGCGCGTTGATATCAAGTACAATATCTGGTTCCCTAGGTGGTGCGACTCTTCGTATAGAACTGAGCGCACTGAGTACCTCTTCTGGAGTTGCTGCTGGTTGTTCCATCAATGATTCATTGTCCTCTACTTGAGGTTCTTCTTCCCACTCAATTGTCTCTTCAAATTGCGTAGTGGGCTTTGCTATTGGTTCAGGATTTGATGAAACAATATCACTCGGTTGCATCTGCTGTGGCTTGATATCTGGGGAATTTTCTATAGGCGAATCCATTCCATCTTGAATCCAAAGTTCTGTGTTTTGGTCATTAGTATTGATTCTGCGCAGACTATTAGGATCTGATTCCACCTCGTTTGGCTTTGCTTCTCTAGTTCCTTGAGTCTTTCTCGGTGCGCCTTTATTTTCGGCTTGGATGCCGATTTTTGCCTTTTTATTGCGTGAACGAAGTCCGCCGAAATGCCCGCCTTCGAATGCTGGTGCTGTGCCTTCAGCCATCTCCAATACCTCAGCACCACCTATTTCATCACTGAATTCACTCTTCCACTGCTCTTCATCGCCCGCCTCAGAACTTGATTCAACAGAGTCGGTATCCGATTCTGATGGGATTACTGGCTCTTCAACATCTGTTTCTTCGGTTGAATCTAATTGTGGACCGTTGTCATCTCCAAAATCCTTCCACATATCTGCGGCATCTGATAATGAGGGGAATAAGGTCTGGCTTTCATCAAATTCAGGCACCTCTTTAGGAGATTCAATTTGCTCAATAGTTGATGATTCCACTCCTGTTTGGCCATTTTCTTCTTCCTCACTAGGAAATGATACTTCTTCGGGTTGTGTGTCTATTTCAGCAGTTTCTGAAACTTTGACATTTACTTCAGTCATTGGTGGCACTGCATCAACAACCCGCTGAAAAGTGGAATCCTCTACTACAGTTGTGGGTTTTGTTGTAACTTCAACTTTCAAATCTAATTTGCGTCCGTCAATCAGTGGCATTCCGCGTGTGTGATCTACGGCATCGCGCAGAAATCTCATCGCCCTACCAACATGGCCCCCACTTTCTTTCATCACCATATCAAGAAGTGCATCAGGAGCCGTCCAAGATGAGCGACTCGCCTTGTGTACGCGCTTACTAATCAAGCGCGCCATTTCGTCTCTTGTGAGCGATTCTAGAGGTGGCGTGACATCCATCTCAGAGAGCAGTTCTTCAGGGAATCCTGATTTCTGCCCAGGGGTGAGTGTAATGATGGTTAAAGCACGTATTTTTGTCAATACTGGCATCAGTTGAGATAGCACTTCAGCAAGTACCGGACCAGGGAGTAAAGAATGGTCAAAAATGATGACTGGAAGAAGCCCTGTTCGACCAGCTAATTCTTCCTCCAAACGATCAATCATCATACTATGTACTGGCGGGGTTTCAAAGTCCTTCATCAAGTCGCAATAAATCTGATGAAGAATGGTGGTAACAGGGTCCCCTGATGGCCAAAATACGGTATGAATTTGGTCAGCAGTTGAGGCAACTGATTGGACCAATGATGAACGCCCAGAACCCTTCTCACCTACAACTGCCACAACTCGGGGTGAGGCGAGCCGGATATTGTTGGCTAAAGCGGTAAACACTTCATCTCTGCCAACCATCAACTCCAACTGTTCACGACTTAGGGGTCTGGTGTCAAAAGGATTGGACCTTATGGCTGGGAGATTCAACATCTCTAGCGCTACTGATTGCATGATAGGAGCGAACTTGAAGTCCACTTAACATATTTACGCATTTTAAGTTGTAAAAATGATGCGTTCAGAAGCGTTGAACAATTCACGGAGTGGCCTTTTATTGGTAAAAGACCTCTTGAAAATGGAATTGTGTTGCCGCTTTAACGCGTTAATAACGCATCAAAAAAAGCGTTAACCCGTTATTCTCAATAAATTAACGCTTTGTTAACGCATTGGTGATAGGGAGGGAAAACTGCATTTGCCCTAGAGAATGATATCATCAACATCACCCAAACTAGTAATCTGGATGTTTTGATATTGCTCGGAATGCTTTAGGGAGTCCGCCTCGGGCATCAAGGTTGAGGGAAGTCAATGCCTGTTGATAATAGCCGCTTGAAAGGGTTCTACAAATTAAGTGTAAAAGAACGTCGCGATATGATCGCTGAACTAGCCGGATTAGACCAAGTAGCAGTAGATGCTCTGGCTGCGATGGGAGAGCTTTCTGAGGCTGCTGCAGACCGCATTAGTGAGAACGTTGTTGCCACCCTGGCCCTACCAGCTGGCGTAGCAACAAATTTCATCGTGGAGGG
>JACNFL010000032.1 GCA_014384685.1 Methanobacteriota archaeon | reverse complement strand
AAGAGAGAGATTGGCGACCGACAAGGCGAGGCGGCTTCACTGAACAACCTCGGAATCATCGCAGAAACACGAGGCGACCTTGCTGAGGCGGAACGGTTGTATCGAGAGAGTCTGGCTATCAAGAGAGAGATTGGCGACCGACAAGGCGAGGCGGCTTCACTGAACAACCTCGGAATCATCGCAGAAACACGAGGCGACCTTGCTGAGGCGGAACGGTTGTATCGAGAGAGTCTGGCTATCAAGAGAGAGATTGGCGACCGACAAGGCGAGGCGGCTTCACTGGTCGGCCTCGGAATCATCATGAATTCAAAAGGCCAGCACGATGAAGAACGTAGAATGTATACCAGCGCCGTTCGAATCCAAAGGGAGATTGGTATTCCAGTACAGCAATGGTTTATTGACAATGGATACTGAGCGATATCAATTGTAAACTTATACTTGATTTTGGTTGATGCTTGAGTATCAAAACGCACAGTCAATACCCATCCAACACCCATGCATGAGATGCCTGTTGTATCGGTACCGATGCAACACCATTCTTAGATTGAAATGTAAATTTTCAACCACGATGATATGGTGAACCGCGCTCAACTTCACTAGCGCGATATAGTTGTTCAAGCAAGACTACTGCTGCCATTTCATATGTCATTGTCAGAGGCCCCAAACTGAGCGTTTTATGGTCTTCTACGACCGATTTTTCAAACCCATCAACAGGGCCAATAGCAAGGTGAGTGTTAGTGTTGGATAACTTCCATTTTTTCCATTGCTGTACGAACCACTCTGTTGAACCACTGTCACCATTTTCATCAAGCAGAATCAATGAATCTCCAGCGGCTGCATCCTGCAATTTTGCTAGATACTGCTCATGATTCAGTTTCTCAGAATGCTGATGAACTTTCAACCCATTAGTAGCAAGTCGCTCACGGTAAATATCAACTAAACGGCCGTAGGATTTCTCCCGTGGCCGCCCATGGGTGTGCACCACTATCCGTCCCATACTATCCCGGAGTAAGTGTTTGACCATCATATTTCTCTAACTCACGATAGCCTCAAGACAGTCGGCGGTCAGGGTTAACTCATGGGATGGTGGCCTTTCACTCGAAAAAGAGTTGACCTATCTAATGACCCGCAAATCAAAGGTACGAGAACTTGGTTACTAGATTTACAAGCACTTTGTGAAACCCATTACGACGACCGAATTAGTGGGGTTCGGGCAGTAGAAGCACTACAAGAGGAGTGGCATCAAGCACACAAGATGTTGGAACTTCCAGATTTACTTTTCGAGGGTTTAGAAAAAAGAACTCAAGAACTCCTAATCTGTGATGATGAGAAATGGATTTTACTTCTCAATGATGAAGCTTTTTGGCAACCTGGTTGGCGCCCTTCAAACAAACATGATTGACCATTGGGTTCATCACCGAGTTATTACCGGCAGTAATTGTGGATAACGTTGGGTGGGTGGTGCTGTTAGCATTTATCGGCGGAGTTTTAGTATATTTCAGCCGTGACCAACCATTTCCTGAAATCTCAAGAAAGCATGGATTAATCCTCCTTTCAATTGCTGGAATGCTTTGGATATCTGCGGCTTCGCCGCGTCAATATGATGAGGCTAGAGTTGCCGCTACCATCGTTACAATCGCTGGAGGTATTCAGATGCTGATTGGTGCATGGCATATTGCGATAACAAATCGAGATGTGATTGTCGGCCCGCTTGCCGGCGTACTTCTTTGTGTAGGTACGGGTGCCCTATTTGCTGAAGATTGGGCATTTTCTTCCACTACTGAGCAGGGGACTGCATTCGTTACGCTATCAATATTAATTTTGCTTGAAGTCTATCTTTTCTTCAAAGGAATGATTGTCGGAACTACCGCGAGAATGTGGTCAGCTGCAGGCTTACGCCAAGTTGAACGTGGATTGCTCTCCGGTAAACGAGGAGCAATAGGCAACTTTGAGCGGGCTTGGGATTTTGAAGAAGAATACATCAATGCCATGAGCCATTTGGCGCTCACTAAAATCCATAGCCACCTTGGAAATAACGAGTTGGCATCAGAACATCACGAAAAATTACAACGATTGGGTGGTGAGGAATCTATGGATTCTGCTTGGATTGACGCTTTGGAGACTTCTCTTTCTCGTTTGAAAGGGATGAAAAGTGAAGAATAATTCTTTTGATATTTAATTGTAAAGTGGGTTCTCCCGTTACAAATACGGGGCAATTTTATAACACATGAAGGTTAATTTACATATGGTGATAAGTTGATAATCGCTAAAAATAGGAATGCCACCATAATTGGTTGGGGAGCGGTAATTAGCTGGTTTTGCGCCAGCATACTCTCACAAGCCGCTTTCATCGGAACCCATGGTGTCCCTTACGAAGCAGAAGCAATGCTTGGTGCTCTTGGCCCATGGTCTTGGATTCTAGTCACTATTGAATTAGGCGTCTGGCTAATGGTTGGAACTTTAGTATTTCAAAAATTAAATATTAAGCAAAGGTTTCGGCCTCAAATGACGTAATTATCCGAACCTCGGGATTGATAACATGAGTCAAACCCCACCGAATTGAGGGTTGTAATGGTTCGAATCACCAAAGTCCATACCGGGATAGGTGATAGAGGGACTACCGTTCATCTAGATGGTAATACTGTTTCAAAAGGAGATTGTCGACTAGAAGTGGTCGGCAGTATTGATGAATTGAATTGCCTTATTGGAATTGTACGAATGGAATTGAGTCGAATGCCCGATACCACCCAAGATGGTGGACCTCGGACAACTGTATTGGTCGTTCAAAGGAAGTTTGACAAAACACTTGCTCATTTGCAACAGGAATTATTTGACCTTGGTGCAGAATGCTCTACCACACCTGATTCCATTCCAGAAGGGATGCAAGTTCTTCCCACTGAATCATGTGAACGTTTGGTAAATGAAATGGATGAATGGTTAGAAGACCTTGAACCTCTATCTTCATTCATTTTACCAAGTGGAAATGCGGTAGTAGCAAATCTCCATCTTGCTA
>JACNFL010000160.1 GCA_014384685.1 Methanobacteriota archaeon | reverse complement strand
GTAATGAGCCCCTGTCCAGCGATAATCACCAAGATAAAACCGCAAAGCATCCAAACCCCGCCGATGCACATGAACCATAATCCACCGATACCCAACCCACTTCCACCGGTACCAGTTGGACCCTCAGCATCAGTCCAAATCCCATACCCATGTAACATCATCCAAATTGCAATTCCACAACCGATGAAGGACAAACCTAGCAGAATTCGACTGTGAACTCCATCCCAATCCATGATTCTCGATTGTTAACCCCAATATGGATTTTTCCCGACCATTCATCAGGCATTTTCTCGTATATTGTTCAGATACATCAAGAAGAGTCGTGAAAGTGAAGAGCAAAACAAGTAAACCCCACTCAAAATGGGAGGGTTTTGTCAAGCCGTTCAACCATCTCAACATATCTATTCGTGTGTTCAGTTCCTGGCATATTTATGACAAATTGCCAATACCTCCATGCAGCAATTGACAAAGTTGCAAACGTGTGTAATTTTTGTAACGACTCTCTTTCTATCGGTTCTAGTGTTCTCACCGATTCATATCCTGAAAGTATTGCTTCCCATCGATTTGAAATTGGTTTACCATCTTGCCAACCAAAGCCAACAAAAGTCATTATTAAATCAAAAGCAAAAGGTCCTATACACACCTCTTCAAAATCTAATATAGCATCAATTTTTTCAGGACTACCAAGCACATTATCTGAGAATAAATCTCCATGAATAACTCCTGAAGGGAGTTCATTGAATCCAATCATTTTCAACCCATCATATTCGTTTTTCAACATAATAAGAAAGTCAGACCATTCTCCTTTTTCCTCTGCGTATTGAAACAACTTTTCAAAGAGAGAAAATCCCATTGAGAAATCTGTCCCAAGTGTTGGTGGGGGGTTAGTAGCGTGAAGTTGGGCTTGAGCACAACCAAGGGTAAACAGTGATTTTTCATCAGATTCTAACCATTTACTTTCCACATATGGAAGTAGTGTCCAAGCCAAACCATTTTTGATAATCATTAATTCACCATAATCGAATCTGATTGGAGCAGGTGTTGGCACCCCTTCTTTGACTAACCAAGACGTGATTATTAACAATTCTTCAACTTGTTTTGGTGTACGTTCATTCCATATTTTCAAAACCACTTTTGATTCATCATTAAGATGAAGAAGATAGTTTGAATTTGCCCATCCCCCAGACAGACTTTCTATGTTTTTAACGGGTGATAAATCGGCTTGGGTAGTGATTGCAGAAGCATCATCAAGGGTAACATCTGTATAAGCCATTTAATCACGATGAAAATTCTTTGATGACAGAACGGAAAGCGGCTATTGAGCGCCTATGATCTACAATCCCTGAATGCTTTCTTGCTAATTCACCTAACCCTTCTCGTTGGGTGTAGGTCGTGCGTAAGGCGTTGACCCAAGCATCTAGATCAGCCGCTTTGTCAACAATAACCCCACCATCACCAACAGCTTCTGGTTGACTACCTATTGATATTGAAACAGATGGGACTCCAAACAATCCAGCCTCGTTTATTACTCGGCCCCAAGAACCCGTTGAAGCCACTGTAAGAAGATGGACATCACAGCGGCTAAAGACCTCACTAACCGAAGTGTGCCCATGCCATGTGGTATTGTCAAATTTACCTAATTCTTCAGCGTACGAACCACCTCCGTAAACGTCAACCCTTGCTTCTGGCCAGATATTTGAGAGATGAGGTAAAAGACGTTGATAGAACTCATACCCCTTCTCTGGGGTGACCCCAACAATTGCAATTCTAGGGGTATCAATATCATTATTTTTAATTCGATTTGAAAGCCCTCCTGCTCTAGTCGTTTCAATTTCTTCAATAGTTCCAAATCTACTAGCGAAATCTACAGGAAGCCGAACATTTCTGATTGCTTTTACATTGAATGTGCTGGCAACCTGTTGTCCCAAACCATCTCCAGCACAACATACCGCGGCGGCGCCCTCTAAACTTGAGCGATAGAGTTCGGGCTGAATGAATTGTAATTCATCTCTTACGAAGACCAAATATGGAATATTCAATTCTTTGAAAACATCTCCTGCGCCCGCAGACCAATGCAACTGGGTGATGCCAATTACAGACAAACCACTTCTTTCCGTTTGTTCTTTCACCTCAGAAATTTTTCCTTTCAACATTTTAGCGAATTTCTTATTCCTCTTTTTCAGATGCTGGTGTTGAAGCATAGAGTTTGGTTGTCCGCTTTTACCTCTTAGTCGCCAAGCAAGACCCGACCACCAATCTTCAATTGGAAGATTAATTTCCACTCTTTCTAATTCTGAATCTGAAGTAAGAGGGGTTGCATCGCCCCGGGCATCAGATTGGAAAATAGTTGCTCTCCATGCTTGTTGGAGGTGTGCTGGGTCAATATGCGGTGTATCGCGACTTGGCAAAAAGAGAATTTCAGCTTCAGGAAGTGGCCCTGGTTCACATACTCCTTTGAGAAGAGTTGCAAGACTCATCTCAGCCCCACCTGCGGGGGGGTCAAGGTCTCGGACAGCGGCAATTAACAGCCCCACCATGATTTCCGCTTCTGCTTACCCTATATCAGACAAACCGCCGTCATGAGTCATTAGATGTGAATTCCGGTAGCGTGAAAGAGGGGTGTAGGTTCGGCCGGTCAATGAGTTTGAAGATGGCAGTGGTCGGGACCGGCTATTGGGGGCGCAACCATGTCCGAACTTTGGCCGCGTTGAAATCCAACGGGGTAATCTCAGAACTAGTCGTTTGTGATGTTGATGCAGAACGTGCTGAAAGTATGGCATCAGAGTTTGGTTGTGAGTGGTGTACCGATGCTAACGCCCTCACCTCTCTAGGTGTTGCTGCAGCAACAATTGCCACACCAACTCCTCAACACGCACCATTAGCAATTTCATTGATGAAGCAAGGAATTGATGTTCTTGTTGAAAAGCCATTGGCAATGAATGAGGAACAGGCCAAAGAAGTTCTAGCCTGCGCTGAAAAAACAGGCCAAGTATTGATGGTTGGCCATTTATTCCGATACCACGCCGCTGTGCGCAAAGCAGCAGAACTCATCGCTGACGGCACACTTGGTCCAATCCTTCACATTGAATCCGACCGCCTTTCAGTAAGAGAGCCAAGACCAGATATTGGGGTTATTGCGGCATTAGCAATCCACGATATGGATATCATGAAGGATTTGATGGGTGATATTGAACCAAACACAATCAATTGCCTTGCTTTACCTTCTGATAATCCAAAAATTGAGGATCATGCAATCATTGAGATGGGGTTCCCTAAAAATTCAGGCAGTAATCCAAATGGTGTATCAGCAGTTGTAACAGTTTCATGGAGAAGTAGAATTCAAGGTAAAGTCAGGGTACTACGAATAATCGGCCAAGACGCTTCATTGGCTATAGATTACCTTGATCACTCTGGATTATGGATACACCATCACCCAAACAATGCACACGGGCAACAGTGGGGAGGATTTGATGCGGCCCCACGTGAGCGTATTGAATTACCACTTGGTGAGCCAAGTTTGACTGCTGAGTTAAGGGCGTTCATATCGCATGCTAATGGAGAAAATAATGACACTCCCTTTGCATCTGGAAAAGTGGGTTTAGAGGGTGTAAGTATGGTTTCCTCAGCACTAAAGGCAGCAGGTAGAGAGTAATTTTAGCAAAAGTATTGAGAGAGCATTCAAGAATCAGACACAAGTGGGCCGACACATGAACCTAGCACAATCTCTGCTCGGCCCTCTTTACGACCTCTATGTTTCGGCACTTGGTCAAACAGTTGGAATGATTGTGGGTTATGTTACATTGGTTGGTATTACCGCTTTAGTTTGGTGGATGTTGGCAAATCGAAATGAAGTTATTTCTGGTTTGGATTTACGTGTGGCAACAATTGGAAATATGCTTTTCCTCATACTTCTAGGTGCTATTTTGTATGCTGTAATGTCAGGCACTTTCGGCTTTCCGTTTATTGGTGCAATATCAATGACCCTCACTTCGGTTTTGTTCATACATTGGTGTATGACTAATTTTGAAGGGGAACCTATCTGAGTAGAGAGTCATGGCAAAATTTGGTGACCACCCCCCGATTCCAGATGCACTGGAAAATTTACTTTCAGACCTTACTGTTAGCACGGTTTTTTTGAAAGCAGATTGTCCACCACGAGTTAAACGCGGCCACATTACTGAATTAGAAGTCGTTGAACTTGAGATGGAGGAATTTAGTAGTTCAACTATTGAAGAGATATCTCAAGGGTTGGATATCACTCTTGAGCAACATAGTGAGACACGAGGTGATTGTTTTGTAGAAATTGATCGTCATGGTTGTAAAGTAATGCAAGTAGGAGATTTACGAGTAACAATTTCTTGGCCACCATTTTCTGATGGTTGGGAAATGATTGTTGTCCGGCCTGTAGCACAACCTGATCTTGATGATTACAATTTAGATGAAAACCTCCTAAAATTAATTGCGGATTTACAAAATCAAGGAACACTCGTTAGTGGAATGCCGGGCTCCGGTAAATCAACTCTAGCAAGTGCAATTGCTCGTTGGTTAGATGGCGAAGGCGCAGTTGTCAAAACAATGGAAAGTCCAAGAGATTTACAATTGCCTCAAAGAGTAACCCAATATGCCCCTCTAGCTGAAGATGATCGTTCCCGTGGCTCAATGGAATTGACAGCAGATATCTTATTTTTAGCAAGACCTGATTTCATCGTATATGATGAAGTTCGTAAGACCAAAGATTTCGAAGTATTTGGAGATTGTAGATTAGCAGGTCTTGGTTTGCTTGGAGTCACTCATTCAGCCTCTGCATTAGAAGCGATTCAGCGAATGATTGGAAGAGTTGAATTAGGAATCCTAGCCCAGATATTAACGACAGTTATTCACGTTGAAAAGGGTAAAATCGGAGAAGTTTTGCAATTAGCAATGACAGTCAAGGCACCTTCTGGAATGCAATCTGATTTGGCTAGACCAGTAATTCAAGTGAAAAGATATCCTGATGGCAAGGTTTTGAATGAAATATTCTCATTTGGTGAACAAATCTGTATTGTTGATGCAGATGGTCAAGCATCAGGAGACGAAATGTCACCAATGCAACTCCTTGCTGCGGCCCAACTCAAAGATCGTCTTTCAGAAGATTATGGAATTAGAATCCATCACGTAAAATTCTCCGGCGGAAGTGTAGAAGTCTATGTTGATGATTCAGCGATAGGTGTTCTTGTTGGCCAAGGTGGTTCAACCGTGAAGGGTTTAGAAGAACAATACGAAGTCAAAGTTTCAATTAAATCAGCAGGTGATTTGCCCCGTGGTTTCCGAGCACCAGAAAATAAATTCCGAAGTTCATATGATATGGATGTTGAACGAAGCATGGGTGGTAGGGCATGGGAACAGTCCTACAGTAGTAAGAAAGATAGAAGGGCAAAACGCAAAGGAAGACGCCGTTAATCCACTAATTTCCCCACTCTCAACAATCTCAAAGGTTCATCAAGGGGTCGTAGGTCGGACAAATTAGGTGGGTGCATGGTTGAAGGTACACAAGGACCTGTTCCAATAGTTCGCCAAGAGACTAGAGTCACCTCTGGTGTGGAGGTAACTCAGAAGTTGATTCACGCCGCAAAAACCCTATCTTCAATACTTCGCGGAACACTTGGTCCGCGTGGATTAGACAAAGGTTTGTACAAAACCAATGGTGAATTCGCAGTAACATCTGATGGTGCAAGAGTGCTGAATGATTTATTGATAAAAAATCCAGGTGCTAAACTTCTCGTATCACTGGGCCAAACTCAAGAATCAGCGATTGGAGATGGCGTAACTTCAACAGTTCTTCTAGCCGGTGCGCTCTTAGATGAAGCGGGGAGACTGATTCGAAAAGGTGTCCACCCATTGACTGTGGTTGATGGTTATTTGATGGCTGCTGAAATAGCGGTTTCAGCACTTGAAGAAGATGTGATAGAATGTTCAGCAGATGATAGCGAGTTGTTACAGAAGGTCGCTTCAACATCATTGACAGGACGCGCAGCAGGGTCAGATACTCGCTTTGCAGAAATGTTGGTTGAAGCCCTTGCGCACGTGACTCACGAAACAGAATCAGGTATTCGTTGCGAAGCCGAAGATGTGTTGTTTGAAAAATTAGAAGATAGCACAATAAACGATACATGTATGGTTTCAGGTGTTTTTTGGCGTCAACGAATTCCTATGGAGAGAATGGCTGGCGTCAAAGAGAATGCCAAAGTGGCACTTCTCAATTGTGATATTAAGCAAAGAGAAACAAAAAGAGATACCGAAATTGAATTACAATCTGCAGGAGATCTTCAAAAATTCATGGCAATTCATGAGCAAACATTAGCAAAAATTGCTGATAACATCATTGCTACTGATGCAGAAATAATCTGTTCTAGTGGTGACGTTGATAGAATCATACTTCACCGACTTGCAGCAGCTGGTAAAGTGGTGATCCACGATATTGACCAGAAGCAATTAGTCCATTTAGCCCAAGCAAGTGGTGCAAAATTAGTAGAACATTTAGATGACCTTAGTAATGAAAATCTTGGATTAGTCGGCCGATTCGAAGCAGAACGACGGTTGGCAACAGATGAAGTTCAAGACAGAATCATCTTTGATGGTTGCACAGGCCCACTTGTTACAATTCTTGTTGGGGGAGCAATGGGTGCGGAAGAGACGATTCGAGGAATGTATGATGCCCTTAGGGCCACTAGCCTAGCCCGCAGTGAAGGTACACTATTGCCTGGTGGTGGGGCATCACATATGCTTGCTTCAAAAGCAGTAAAAGAGGCAGCAGAAAAAATTGCTGACAGAAGCCGCCTCGGCATGGATGCCTTCGGCCGCGCCCTTGAGATGATTCCGTGGATGTTGGCGGCAAATTCTGGTGTAGATCCACTTGATGCCCTTCTTGAACTCCGTTCAGCAGTGAGGGAAAATATTGAAGCCGCTGGTGTTAGTTCAGATGGTTCAATCACATCCATGTCAGATGTTCTTGAGCCCGCCGAAAGCATACTTCATGGTATTATGGCGGCGACTGAAACAACAAACACACTTCTTCGCTGTGACCAAGTAATCAGTGCAAGAGGGGACTAATCCACTCCATCAATCTGATGACATAGTTCCAACCATTTTCGTTATTCTTTTGGATATATTTTGTAAATATCTATCCGAAACCTAATTCAATGAGAACTCTAATGGCAAATTGCACATGAAACCCTCACATCCAGATGCGTTCCTCGTGGTCAACAGGGACGATTACATGACCGTATTAGCAATTATTGCCAATGCCGACAACATTCTCAAAGAAGAAGAAATGTCATTTTTTGAAAGCAGAATGGCTAGAATGTTGATAAATCCACGATTACGCTCACAATTTCGAAATTTATTACGTAATGAATATAATGTCGAAGAAACGGTAAAAAAGATGGACAAAAAGACCCTAAGATTAGCACTTAGAGATGGTATTTTTCTTGCTGCGGCAGATGGTGAAGTACATGATTCCGAAGTCGAAGCGATTAAAATTATTGCGAAGCATGCCGGTGTAGATAATGATCGGCTGAAAGAGATATGGGCGTGGGTTCAAGATGGATTAGAATGGATGTCAACAGGCCCTTCACTATTGGAAATCACACTTGATGAAAATGATAAGTAGAAAAACAGGGCCGATTAGAGAAATTTTTCTTGCCTCAAAACTCAATAACGGCTACCCCGTCGAATGAATACGGGTTCGATTGATGAGCACCTCTAATCAACCCGGAACAACTTCTGAAGTGCCGAATAAAACCGGCACTAATTCACCCCGTGCACTTCTCAGTGTTTACGATAAAACAGGGGTCACGGCTCTAGCAGTAGCATTGGAAGCGATGGGTTGGAAAATAGTTAGCACAGGTGGGACTGCTCGGCTATTGCGTGAGTCAGGGGTAGTGGTTGATGACGTTAGTTCAATCACAGAACATCCAGAAGTTTTTGATGGCAGAGTCAAAACACTTCATCCAGCAATTCACGCACCAATTCTTGCTCGAGGAAATAATCCGGATGATGTACAAACTCTAGCTCAACTTGGTTACCCCCGAATAGACATGGTGGTTGTAAATCTCTATCCCTTTGAGGAGGTTGCTGCGCGGCAACCTCCCGTTAAAATCGATGAATTGATTGAGATGGTTGATATTGGCGGCCCGACATTGATTAGGGCTGCAGCAAAGAACCACCCCGATATTTTAGTGATGGCAGATCCTAGCCAATACGATGAAGTTCTAGCACATTTACAACAAACAGATGGTGACCCAAAGTCAGTTCCATTAGATGTGAGGCAAAGACTTGCATTGACAGCATTTCAGAGAACAGCAGCCTATGACGTGGCACTAGCAACAACCTTGGCTGAACGATTCGAAGGGGTTGAATTAGAAGGTGATTTACCACCGAGACTGTTGATTTCAGGTGGTCAGTTGAATCGGTTAAGATATGGGGAAAACCCACATCAAATGGCAGGATTTTTTGACGCGTCACGGGTTGGAGAAATGCCAGAAGGCCTGGCATCTGCAAACCAACATGGTGGTAAGGAATTATCTTTCAATAATTATCTTGATTTGGATGCAGCATTGCGTTTTGCTCGTTCTGTAAGTGGTGATGAATGGAGCCAATGGCCCCATTGCTGTGTAATCATCAAACACACAAATGCTTGTGGTGTTGCTATTTCCACCAATCAAGTAGAGGCTTGGAATGATGCGCTTGCTAGTGATCCAGAATCCGCTTTCGGTTGTGTAATTGCTTTCAATCAAATAGTGACCAGCGAGGTGGCAGAAGCGATTGGCGGACATTTCGTTGAATGTATTATCGCCCCAGGATTTGAAGATTCGGCCTTGAATATTTTATCAGAGAAAAAGAATCGCCGTATGCTAACTTTTGATAATTTCACCCCGCTAAATCCAGAATTAAGATGGAGACAAATTGATGGTGGCTGGTTAGCACAAGAAGAAGGAGCCCCTCAAATCAATTGGTCAGAAGTCAAATCTGTGACCAAAAAATCAGCAGATGAGGGTCAAATCGATTTAGCTAGATTTGGCGTAACGGTTTGCGCCCAAGTGAAATCAAATTGTGTTGTGTTTGTTCAGCCCAGTACTACAGGATTTGCAACGGTTGGTATTGGCCCAGGTCAAACTAGTAGGGTTGAAGCGGTTAGAATTGCAGCCCGTCGTGCCGGTGAGCGAGCAACAGGGGCAATGATGGTTTCAGACGCGTTCTTCCCATTCAGAGATGGCATTGATACCTCACACGAGATAGGAATAACCAGCGTAGTTCAACCGGGTGGTTCGATACGTGATCAAGAAGTAATTGATGCTGCAGATGAACATGGAATGACCATGTTGTTCACTGGTGTTCGTTTATTCAGACATTGATGTTCGGATAAATCCTCATGTACGGGTTTTGACTTTAGAATAAATGAACCACACACCAATTAACCAAACAATGGCAATAAATGCTTGACCATATCCAGGGTCACCAGCAAGGTCAGTTATCCAAATAGAAACGGCAGACATTATGGTAATGAACACAATTATCCAAGTTTTAACGTGTTTTGGAAGAGTTTTTCCTGTAGAGTAGTAGTCAAATAGTGCTGAACCAAACCAGCGGTTTGTCAATGTCCAGCGAAATAATTTCTCGTTTGAATGACTGAAGAGATAAGCAGCTGGAACAGCCCAAGAAACAGTAGGCCAACCAGGTATCCAAATACCAATAATAGCACAGATGATGAAAATGAATCCAATACCTACATACAAGCGTTTTTTCAAGGGTGTAGATTTACGAGAATATTGCTCAACAATAGCGTCTACACTCGTCAATACCACAGTCACCCCCGTTCCCCCAATATGGTCGCCATAAACCGCTGTTAAAAAGTGGCCGATTCGCTCAATAGTGGTGGCCCACTCGCTTTGCACACTGGTTAGGTGTAAACCTAGACCACACGGGGCTCTCCGAACATGTCAGGTTCGTACATTCTTCCAAACATTTCTTCGATAAATAACCCACTAAGGTTGGGTGTTTTGATTTCAGGTTCGGGCTCGGGTTTAGAAGCACTTTTACAACATCAAGAATCAAATGATTGTTCTCATGAAACAGTTGTTGTAATTTCAGATCAACCTGCTGTTAAAGGCTTAGATAGAGCAGCTAAACACGGAGTTGTTGGAATTTGTGTTCCATTACAACCTAGAAGTAATTTTGAAGTTGGTTCTGATGGTGCCCGCGCTCGTAGATTAGCCCACGAACAGGCCGTTACCGAAGTTTTGGATGAATACCAAGTTGAATTGGTAGTTTGTAGCGGATACATGCGAATTTTGACTGCTGATTTTTTGGCACCTCGATTAGGCAGAGTAGTCAACATTCATCCTAGTCCATGGGGTGATGATGGCGCTCTCTTCCCGGGTGCTCACGGAGTTAGAGATACATTGGCCGCAGGGGCTACTACAGCGGGAGCGTCGGTGCACTTCGTGAGTGCAGGTGTTGATGACGGCCCACTAATCGCTAGTGAAACCACCGCGATTCAATCAGGAGAAGGAGAGGACTCTCTTGGAGAGCGAGTGAGAGTGGAGATAGAACACCATCTCTATCCAGCAGTAATAGATGCACTCGCTGAAGGCCGAGTAGTTTCAGATGGTAACCGTTTTCGAATCAATTAAGAAATTCCATATCTTCTTTTGAGTTAACATTCGTGAAACACTGGTTTGTAATCCCTACCTCTTTCCAATCACCCGGCCCGACTTCAATCGCACCCATCTTAGAAACCACTTGGTGTGCTGCCATGTTAATGTCGTTGAGGGCGGCATTGAGTGCATCAGTCTTGGCGCAGAATAACAGCGGCTCAATACCATATTCAGATCGGATAACTGCACAATCACAATTCTTTGACAAATTACTATACAATAGAGGAAATAGTTGTGAGTCAATAAATGGTACATCACAGGGTACAATTTGCACCGACCCCCATCCAAGTTGATGTGCAACTTTGACGGCCCCATTCATACCTCTGACCGCAGAGTTCTGATTTTGATTCAAATCATCGTCAAATGCAATTCTCATTGCTAATGTATTTCCGTCAATATTTGGCGGCCATTTCTGAGGTCTTTGCTTGAGAGCGCTAATTACTGCAGTAGCCTGTTCTTGATTCTTGAATGAGAGAATGGCCTCGGGGATGCCAGCGGTTTGAACTGCCTTCACGACCCGCAGAAGCATTGCTTCTCCTTCTATCTCAATCAAAGCCTTTGGTTCACCCATTCTGCTTGAGGGGCCACCAGCGAGTATGATAGCACCATCAGCAACCGATTGCATTGCCATTCATTCAACCTCAGCGATTCGGTTGACAGCATATTCTAATTCTTCCATCAAACTGTTGGCACGTTGTAAAATTGCTAATCGGTCTCGTCTAGTTTGAGCCGAAGGCAACCATTCTAGCAGTTTTGTAATGTCGGTGGCGTTCCTATCTAACAGATATTCAAGAGCCGCTAATGCAATTGGGTCCTCAGGCTCAAGAAATCGCATGTACCGCCGTAGGGGCTAGTCTTCATGTTCATTTTGGCTGTTAAGCCAATTTTCGGCTAATTTTTCTCATCTCGCTTTGGGCGAAGAGAATCAAACATTCGGCCAACGAGGTCAACCACCCCTCCCAATTCATCTTTGACTTTTTGAAGAAGTTTAGGATCATCACTTTCTTCTAGTGAATCTTTCAATATTTCAATAGCGAGTTCATGTTCCTTGTCTGTAATCCGCAAACTAGATCGTAAAATCGCAATTACTGCCATTTCATCATGGCTCAATGAAGCGTTCACAAAAGCAGTTTCAAACATTTCTTCATAGATTTGTATTCTTTCGTTTTTATTGATGATTTCACCACCATCAACAACTTCACCAGTAATAACTGAATTGTAAATCTCGCTTGGAACAGTTTTCAAATCATTTTCTTTCTTGAAAAGAAGAATTGCTAATCTAGTAGCCAACCGCTGTTCTTCCCGTGTAAGAACCCCATCGCGTAGAAGGACTTCAATTACAGTGGCGTAAACTTCACGAGTTCGCACCGGGCCTTCGCCTGTGGGCATAATGTGACCACGCCCGCTTCACCTTTTCACTTTGACTAAAGGTCCGGTGGGTTCTTGAAGGAGGGGTAGTTCGGCCAATTTACAGGTTCACCTGTCCCAATCACCGGGCGCATAGACGCTCGAATCCGAGAAAAACGGCCCCAGTGGCGGGGCGGGGTATACCTAAGGATTGAGAAAAATGAAAGAATCAGGCAATGCAAAATACATGATTAGAGTCAGCGTCAAACTTGACGGCCAAGCTCGTAGAAAAGACATCATAGGTGCTATTTTTGGGCAAACAGAGGGATTAATGCCAGAAGCACTGGATTTGAGAAAACTACAGCGTTCTGGGCGCATCGGGCATATTGATGTTGATTTAGATAGCAATAAGGGAAAAGTCAGCGGAATTATCGAAATTCCATCATCTCTTGAGAACGTAGAGAGTGCAATTATTGGCGCTGCTCTTGAAACAATAGAAAGAATTGGACCGGCAGCTTCACAATTGAAGGTGCTCGAAATATCTAACATTCGTTCTTCCAAGAGAACTTCAATGGTTGATCGTGCAAAGGATATTCTTCTTGATATCGTTAAACAACGTGACACAGAAGCAGATAATTTGATTGATGAAGTTCGCAGTGTGTTAACAACTAGCGAAGTTACTACCTACAAAGATACAGGTATGACATGTGGGCCAAACATTGAATCTAGTGACTCACTGATTATTGTTGAAGGCCGCAACGATGTCCTAAATTTGGCATCTTGTGGAATAAAGAACGTAATAGCGGTAATGGGTGCCGGAATTGATGATGCATTGGTTGAATTAGTTGAGAATAAATCAATGGTGAAAGCATTCTTGGATGGCGACCGTGGTGGCCGAATGATTGCATTAGAATTATCAGGAGTACTTGGTAATAAATTAACTCACATTTCATTCGCTCCGGAAAGCCGAGAAGTTGAACACTTAGAAAAGAAAGTAATTGGTAAGCACCTAGGTCAAGCAGAGGAAGCAAAGAGAGTCATTGCTAGAATTGAAAAATCAGAAGGTGCGGTCAACGGTGCATCAGAGAAAATAGAAATTCCTGATGAAGTCAAAGAATGGGCTGGTAATATGCCTAAGAAGGCAAATCAAGCAGTGTTCATTCTAGAAGACGGCTCCGTTTCTGATGAAGCTAGTGTCAAAGACACTATTGCTCAAGCAGGCGAAACCGAAGGCGCCCAAGCACTAGTCATTAAGACAAAGGCAACAGCAAAATTGATGGAAATGATAGCAGAGAGTGGAATTAACATCGTGATTGTACCAAAGATGGATGTTAAGGCACCAGATGATGTGACAGTATACGCAACATCTGATTTCTGAGTGATAACATATTCTAGTTACATCACGCTCTTTCATAAGAGCGACGGTGTTTGGCGTAGCAATGCAACCCCTTGATGCTGCACCCGTACCATCTCCCGCGTCTAGTAATCAAGACTATACTGTTTGGATTACAACAGGACTTGTCTTGGCCGCAATACTCCTAGCGTCGTTTGGGGTGTTATCAGATAAGTGGAGTGTCGATGAGCGAACCATCACCGAAGAAGATCCATTTTTTGGGGAAGTCACAACAAAAATGGATCAAGAGATAGGACTTGCTGATTTTTCTAGTTCTGTTTGTAGTGATGTTCTTGGAGGGGAAACGTGCTTCACAGAAAAGGACTTATACGGCACATCAGACTTGTCTGACGCTTACGATAATTGCACATCTCAGGGCGAATCTGCCGGATCCAACGAGTCTCAAATCGAAGAAACATGTGGTACGTTAGGAGATATGGCAAGCGCCGGAACAACAGGAATGATATTCATCACAATTGGAATAATTGTCCTGCTCGCTTCACTTGTTGCAACATTTATGAGAACACGCGGTACAACACTACCATTCTCCCAATTCTACCCTCTAGGTGGGACTGGATTTACTCTTATTGGCGTCGTTGCTTGGTGGTTGATGATGCCAGAACCACCTGCGGAATTAGACCCAAGTTTGGGGTCCAGTGCATGGATGGCTATTGTTAGTATTGTATTATCAGCAGCGGCTGGTGGATATGCACTGTACAATGCTAAATCACTAACAACCAATGGGGGAAGTGTACAATCACCCAGTATTAGCAACCGATTACCAGGTATAGGCGTACGCACACTAACACCCAAATCTAAGGGCAATGAATATGTTCTCCGTGAATCAGCAACAGGAAACGCGACTTTATCTCTTATTGATGATGGCAAACTTCTACGCTTGGTATGCGCCCAAAAAATCAACGAGGAAGTGGTTGTTGAAGACCGCTTCATGACAAAGAAAACAGCCTTTACAGGTTTTACCCATTATCGCTATGACTGGCTTGATAGCGGAAAACATGCGTGGTGGACGATAACCGCGATTGGTACCATTTCATTGATACTTTCACCAGGTGGTGGTTCATTTTTGTTCTTGATAGGCGCCTTGCTATCATTAGCTCAGTTATTTGACCCAGAATTATTATTCTTTGAGACCAATGCAGGACGCCATCGTTTACTACTATACAGATATGGTTCAAATCGTGAATTAATGAATTTCAGTATGGATGAAATCGATTCCACAATGCAACAAATGCTTAGTGGGGGGCAATTAGATGGTAGTGGTGTTGAAACTAAAGCGGCAGAAATAGAAGAAAACAGAGCCGTTGAAATCAAAGTAGCTCAAGAAGCAGCAGAAGCAGCGGCTGAACTTGCTAAGGCAACAGCCCAGCCAGTGGTTTTACCAGCTCCTCAACCCCCAATCGTTCATGATATACAACCGACTGAAGTGACTGAAAACCAACCGGAACCACCCTCAACTCCGGTTGTAGTACCCGAAGAAGAATCACTAGAAGAACAGGTTGTTGAATCAGAATCAAAGGAAATAGTGGAAGAACCCGAGGTGGTTATCCCTCCTGCTCCAGCACCACCTCCTACACCAATGGAGGTGCCGGCAGAGGATTCACCCCCACCACCGGCGCCACCGGCACCAGCCCCCCCTCCCACACCAATGGAGGTACCAGCACCACCTGCACCACCTGCACCACCTGCACCACCTGCACCACCTGCACCACCTGCACCACCACCCCCCCCAGCACCCCCCCCCCCCCCCCCACCCTCACCCGCACCCCCCCCCCCGCCCGCACCCCCCACCCCCCCCCCTCCCACACCCCCCCCGCCACCCGCCCCCCCACCCCCCCCCCCTCCCGCCACCGCACCCCAACCCGCCACCCACCC
>JACNFL010000118.1 GCA_014384685.1 Methanobacteriota archaeon | reverse complement strand
GACACTGTTGAAGCTGTCAGAGCGATGCTTGACAAAAAAGTCCGCCTTTTCATGGGCATGGGGGGCAACATAGTCTCCGCTATGTCTGATACCGAACAGGTTGCTAGTGGGATACATAATGTTGACCTAACAGTTCAGATTTCTACCAAATTAAACCGTTCTCATTTGGTGACTGGAAGAGAGGCTCTTATCCTACCGTGCTTGGGGAGAACAGAGATTGACCAACAATTGTCAGGAGAACAATTTGTTACAGTTGAGAATAGTATGGGTGTGGTTCACAAGAGTAGGGGTTCTCTTGAACCAGCTAGTACACATTTACTATCTGAGCCTGCTATTGTAACAGGTATTGGTGCTGCCTGCTTTGGAAGCGAACCGTTTGATTGGTCCAATATGTTGCAAGACTATGATTTGATTCGAGATGTCATTGAGAAGGTAATTCCCGGTTTCCAGGATTACAATTCCCGCGTGCGTGATGATGGTGGATTTTATCTACCAAATGGTCCGCGAGATGGCCCGTTTTGGGACACCAAATCAGGTAAGGCTAATTTCACAGTCCATGGGCTACCGGATGCTGTTTCTCAGGATGGTCAATTCACTATGATGACAGTACGTAGTCACGACCAGTATAATACCACCATATATGGCATGGATGACCGTTATAGGGGTATTTATGGGGCACGTAGAGTAGTTTTGATGAACCCTTCAGATATGTCCGAACTTGGAATCAAATCGGGTGATGAAGTGGATTTGACAAGCCATTTTCAAGATCGCTCTATTTCTGCGCCCTCATGGAAGGTGGTGCCTTATCAAATTCCAAAAGGCGATATCTGTACATACTTCCCAGAAGCAAATGTGCTCGTACCGTTGGATAGTGTAGCAGAAGGCAGCAACACACCCACCTCAAAGTCAGTAGCCGTCACGGTAAGTCTGCCATGAAAATAGGATGGTCAAATAATAACCATTAGAATAATTATTTTTAATTCTCTAACTCTTCATCCTTGATAGGCGTTTAAGTTTCTTTTCTTGTTCCTTTAGAAGTAACTTGCATCGGCGAATTTGCTCCTTTGCCATCTTAGCGTGGTCACCCTCAAGTGGGCTGACTCTCTTCTCAGACATTCCTTGTTCGAAGCATTTTATTGCATCAGAATAGCGTTCAACTTCCGCATATGCTGTTCCCATATTGTATAGTGTTGCACCGGTAACTCCAGTAGGATTGATTCTCATTGCTTCGTGATATGCGTCTATGCAGTCGCTAAATTCCTTTAGATAGTAAAATGCATTACCTCTGGCATTTAATATTCTTACAATCATTTCATCATCATTGACAAATGTTGGTAGTGCCCGGTCAAAGCAAGCCAGAGCTTCGGTGTATTTTTCTTCAGTAAGAAGTGTGAGTCCTTTGTTATACCATTGTACATCATGATTTGAAATTGAACTACTATCAGTTTTTCCTGAACCTATTATTTCAGGGGCTGGTGTATTTGATGCAACATCCAAAGCAGCCTTTGCTAGGTCAACTTCAGGTGATGGTTCTTCTTGTTCAACCGGTTCAGGTTCAGGTGTTGTATCTAGAATTTCTTCCGCAGCAATTACCTGTTCTGCAGTTTGTTCTTCTTCCTCTGTAATAGAATCTGATGTCTCATCGGAATCGGTTTGTGAATCCACATCCGCCCAAGGGTCATCTGCCCAGGGGTCGTCAGAAGCAACTTCTTCGGGTTCAGCCTCTTCTTCCACTTGTTGTGTTTCTTCAATTGGTGCTTCAACTTCGGGTTCTGGCACAGGTTCGGGTTCTTGTACCTGTTCTGGCTCAGAATGTACCTCGGCCGGTGGTTCACTAACCTCTGGTGCGGGGGTGGTTTCCCCAGTTAGTGAAGCGATTTTCGTTCTACATTTTTCTGCAGTTGCTTGGTCTCCAGCGGCAATGAAAGTTTTTCTCATGCCAATCCACAATTCAGGATTATCACGGTCAGTTTCAATTAAAGATCTCCAGGCCTTGACTGCTTCAGGATAAGAACCAGATAAAGTCATGGCTCTAGCACGGAGTTTGACATTTTCGGTAGCACCATTATCAGGTATATACTTCAATGCTTCAGAAGCCAATTCAGGTCCTTCTGGTATCGTAGTGGGAATTTCTGTTGCCATCTCCAATACTTCACCTTCTCCTTCAGCAATAGCGATTAAGATACCCGCAAAAGTTGGACCACCTGCGTGGTCTGGCTCATGTGTAAGTAGGGATCTCCAAGATTCAATCGCTAAGGAGAGTGAACCATTAGCAGTGTGTATTTCAGCCAGTGCTGCTGATGCTTTTGTGTAATCAGGACGTAACCCTAAAGCCGCATCAAAACACGTGATTGCAGTTTCTTCGTGGTCGTTTCTACGGTGCAATGCTCCAAGATTATACCATGATGCCGCATCGGTATTATCCAAGTCTAGTGCGTAAGTAAAAGCCTCAATTGCATTATCAATAAGTGATAATCGAGCCATTGAGGCAGCTGCTACTCTCCATGCTCTAGGGTGTTCTGCGGCTTCGTTGTGAAGTAAATCTCTAAGGAGTTCTAATCCTTGTTCGGGCTCATTTTGTTTGATCAAATTTGCTGCTTCTTCAACAATTGCATCCAAATCAATCGCGGGCGCTACAACAGGCTCTTCAATAGCTGGGGGTGAAGGCTCGGGTTCAACTACCGGAGTGGTAGTTTCCTCTGCAGTAGGAGTTGCAACAACCTCAGTTTCAGTAACTGTTGGTTCTTCTGGTGGTCCTTGACTTGAGATACGTGCCAAATCCGGATGAGATGGGAATGATTTCAAGGCTTTATGGGCAAAGATTGCGGCCTCTGAATTATTTCCTGTTCTGTCAAGTAGTACCGCTAGATTAGCCGCTGCGGGGCCATGGTCTGATTGCATATCTAAACAAACTTTGAATGCTTTTGTGGCTTCTTCAACTTGTCCACCCATTTCATGTATGACACCTCTGTTGAACCATGCCATTGCATTACCTGGGTCGGAGGCAATTACTCTGTTGAATATCTTCAGTGCTTGCTGTT
>JACNFL010000033.1 GCA_014384685.1 Methanobacteriota archaeon | reverse complement strand
TATCAATGAAGTGATGGTAAATGCAACTAATAGTTGGTTGTCCTATCCAAATGGAAATTGGATAGAATTATCACACCGAAATACAGACCCTGCAGTGAATGTTACAGGCTGGAATATCATCACAGGAACTGCTCAAACATTTTCCTTAGATGCCGGTTTTTCGGGCCGAGACTCAGGTAGTGGATTACTAATTGATTCTGAATCTTATGTAGTCCTTTCAACCCCGCCAACATCTGGTCAGATGCTGATTAATGGTGACACCATTTCTTTGGTTAATGCTAGCGGAAATATCGTAGATTCTGTTAGCTGGAGTGCTAATTTCGGCTCTAACAGAACTGCAATCCCAACCGATGCAAACCTCCCTGCTCAACCAATGATGATTTCGGGGTGGGCAACCCCTGCAATGGCAAATCCAAATCAGATGAGTAGTTCAGTCAACGAAAGCGCTGATTTTAGAATTTCAGAATTAATGCCAAACCCTGTTGGTTCCGATTCAAATCTTTATCCCGAAGGGGAATGGGTTGAAATCGTAAATGTCGGGAACGATACTGCATCCTTCCAAGGCTGGAAAATACGGGATGGTAGGAATACCTCACTTGCCCTAGATTCACAGAGCATCCCCGGTCTCAACGAATCAATCAGTTCTGATTGGGAACTAGATGCAGGAGAGCATCTAGTTGTGTGGAGAAATGGACGTGCTATGAGCCTCCAAAATAGCGGTGATGCGGTTTCGCTGATTGATAATCAGGGGGAAGTTGTTCAAACTCTGGTTTATTCTCTTACACCCCTAAATTCAACTCTTGTTTCGGGTAATGATATTGCTGACGAATGGACCCACTCGCCCTGGCCTACACCGGGCTATGCAAATCCACTGTTCGACAATCCTTACACTGGAGCAACCACTCTTGAAGTGAATGAAGTAATGCCTCAATGCACTGGTGGAAATCTTGGAATTGATGGTGATTGGTTGGAAATCCATAATACTGATTCTGTTACAATTAATCTATCACGCTGGTTAGTGGTTGCCGATAGTGGAGATGCTATGGTTTTGCAATCTCTATACTTACAACATTATGCTGCAGGAGTAGCATATGATCGTAGTGACTGGTGGAATCTAGATGCAGGAGAGTATGCTGTATTAATCCCTGAAAACAATGGGTTCTTATCCAATTTCGATGAAATGATTGACCTAAGAGACCCTAATGGAGATGTGCGACAAGAAGTTGTTTGGTCAACTTCTGAAAACTGTCGAAGCATCGAAGGTGATGCTAGCGCATGGTCAGAGGATTGGCTCAATACTATGTGGCCTACCCCTGGAGATGAAAATCCTGAACCTACGCCTTGGGACCCAGAAGACCCTGTATGGTTCACAAAAGTCATGCCTGGGCAAATTTACAATCGTGACAACGAATTCATTGAAATCACTAACATGGGGAATGGTGTTCTCAATCTTGCTGGATGGCACCTTAACAGAATCAAATCCGATGGCACTGGTAATTCTGGAACTTTCAATGGATTGAATCTTCAACCAGGTGAATCTGTGACTCTCACTCAATCACCTACCAACCTTTCAGAGGATGGAGGAATTAATGCTGTTGATATGAATCAATTTTTGGATTATTCACCTTGGATGTATGATTCCGGTTCTTCTCTTCAACTGATTTCACCGGACGGGGTTATCGCTGATACTTTCGTTTATGGTAACGGTCTTGCCACGGTTTCAGGTTGGACTGGCCCTGCAGTTTCTACTCCCCCTACCTCCACTCAAGGTTTGATTTTCATGCGTGGTGATGGCTGTAACGATATTACAGACACCAACACAAGTGCTGACTGGGAATTCCGCTGGATGCGACTCGGAGCCAGCATGTTTTGTGATTCAGGAGTCTTTTCGACCACTGGTTCTCTAGAACCAATGGCATCACCAGATGGAAGTCTTTACCAGTTCACTGAATGGCTTGATGGAAGTACTACTGAATTACACATTCATGTCTGTGAATTGATGAGCAACGATATTGTTGCAAAACTAATTCAACTTTCACAAGCAAATGTAGACATCACAATTATTCTTGAAGAAGACCCGTTTGAGGAAGAAGAAGATCTTTACAAAATTAGAGGGATGGCGTACGAACTGTACGCTGGAGGAATCACTGTATATTGGATGGGGAATCCTCGTGGTGAGAATGCACCACCAGCACCTTACCAATATATTCACAGTAAAATTGCGGTAAGAGATGGAGAGTCGGTGTGGATCGGCTCTGGAAATATCAAAGAATCAACTTTCCCAGCTGGCGATTACCCTTCTAACCGAGATTGGGGCCTAGTCATCAACTCACAAGATGTGGCACAATTGGTGATGAGTAGAATGTTGTGGGATGAGAACCTCAGCCACCCTCATCTGAATAGTTACAGTGTGATGGACCCCACAACTGGTAAACCATCGGGCTGGACATCTTACGGACCAAGTGGCCTAGAGGCAGTACCGCCAACCATAACACCACCTGTGATTTCTGGTGACTTTACGGGACAAGTGTTGACCTGCCCTGATGATTGTGTATCGGGCATCATTAATCTCCTTGACTCAGCAAACACTAGTATTGAACTTTCATTGCAAGGTTTTGACATGGGGTGGCACTGGGGCTTTGGAGACAATCCGATGGTAGATGCGATTGAAAGAGCACTCGCGAGAGGCGTTGCCGTAAGGTTACTGATAAACGGATATTATGTGAATTATGATGACGATATTCGTGATACTGTAAACCATTTCAACAATCAGTGGAATCGGACAGATGGCTATGACGCAACTGCAATATTAATGGCACCTGCTGAAAGAATCACCAAATTGCATAACAAGGGAGTAATCGTTGATGGGGAATCAGTTTTGATTTCTTCAATCAACTGGAATTCTAATGCAATATTGCGAAACCGAGAGATGGGGATAGTAATTCATAACGAACAGTTGGCAGGTTGGTATCTATCATCTTTTGAAGAAGATTGGAATCGATTGGACATCTACACTGATACAGATGGCGACAATATGCCTGA
>JACNFL010000241.1 GCA_014384685.1 Methanobacteriota archaeon | reverse complement strand
TATTGCTTTGCAGAAATTATGCGACCTCGTGGCGGTTTACTCGATATGAGCTGGTTTATTTATTCAGTTGGCTCCTTCCACGAGAATGGAATCATAATGGATGGTTCACAAGAATGGCACTCGTATTTCTCAGGAAATAATGGTCTGTTTGTTTGGTTCTTCATCTTCTTCTGGCTCAATGTGCTAGTTGTGATGTTAAGTGTCAAAGGAAAATTGGGTGATAGTTCACCAAGAAGAACACCTGGTCTTGCTAAGCAATTTTGGTCAGAGCATTGGTACGGTATTACCGTAGGTGCTGCTCTATTCTTTGGTTTACTAGTTCGTGTGGTATGGAATGTTATTCCTTTCATGAACGCTAGTGGAACCCATGAGTGGGACTTGACTGGTGGTTCTGACCCATGGTACATGATGCGAACGGTTGAATACATCCTTGCTGAACACAATCACTTCATCATCGATATGGATCGTTCTTACCCATTAGGTGCAATCAATCCTCGTCCACCTCTGTTTTCATGGAGTCTGGCAGTTGGAGGAATGATGCTAGCGCCTTTGCTAGATGTTCCAGCATCGGAAGCTGTTTGGTGGTCTGTCGCTGCTCTACCTGCAATTTATGGAGCACTTACTGTGCTACCTATTGCAGGAATTGGTAACCGCTTCTTTGGCCGTGCTACTGGTGCAGTTGCGGCTTGGTTGATTGCTCTGATGCCAGGGCATGTTGGTCACAGTACCTTCGCTTTGGCTGACCACGACGCATTTGCAATCCTCTTCCTGTCGTTAGGATTCTATTTCTGGTTGAAAGCAGTCAAAGCTGCAGGAGATGATAAGATGGTAGCCAATGCAAATTGGACACCTGCATATTTGTTCAAAGGAATCAAAGCCACATTTGAAAAGCGACAAGGAGCAATTGCTAATGCCATTCTATCTGGTATTGCATTCTCAACTGTTGCATTAGGGTGGAAAGGATTCGTCTATGGTCTTGGTATCGTCTTCTTGGCGTTCTTCGCTCAGATTGTGATTAATCAATTCCGCAGACGTGACAGCATGGCATTGTATGTTTCTGCTATGACAATGATGTTGGTTACATTCCTAATACCGATGCCATTCTATGCACATATGCAATTGGGATTGGTTTTCGATGCTAGTGGTTTCCAACCAATGTTCTACATCGTAGGGTTCACATTTGCAGCAGGATGGGTCTCTGTTTCATTCCGTGACAAGCCATGGCTTCTGGTATTGGTGAGCGGTGGTGCGCTAGCAGGTGTAATCCTAGGTGCTCTTTGGTTGATCCAATTTATTGGATTATACAACGGCTGGGATGTTCTTTTCACTGGTGGTTACTATCTTTCAAAGAACAAGATTTTCGATACTATCGCTGAAGCACAAGCTCCAAGCCGAGCAATGCTATTCGCATCATTCGGTCCAATTGTAGCATTGGCAGCATTATTTGCTGGCTTCGTTGCACTTTGGCAAGGCCTACGTCGTCGTGATAGTAGCAGATTGGTTCTAGCAATCTGGATATTAGTTGCAGGAGTAATGGCTTGGCGTGCTGGAAGATTCATTTTCAACGCAACACCTCCAGTTGCAGTGATGGGTGCTTGGGCATTTGTCATCATGTGGCAGTGGGTTGGAGGAACTGATTTCGCTAAGGCTTGGAGAAGACTCGGTATTGGTTCACCTAGAGCACGATTCTCTTCAACAACTAAGACGGCTCGAAAATTCCCTGGAATAGTTCCTATTCTGATGGTTTTCATGCTAGTAGGTGCGCAACATGCAGCCTACGGATTAGATTCAGGTATTCCATCCGGCAACTCAAAGGCGAAGGATGTTGATTCAAATATTTACAATATAACACCTAATATTCTGCGTGCAGAGGATCCAATCTTTGGTTGGTCTTTCTTAGATTCTACTCAGTACAATCCACCGAGTAATTGTCGTGGGACCACAAAAGAAAGCAGTTGTTGGTATATGGGTGCTTTTGGACCTGGATTCAATGGTCAATATTGGAATGAGGGATATCAATGGCTGGAAGAGCAGGATGCTGACGTGCCATTTGGACAAAGACCAGCATTCGTTTCATGGTGGGATTATGGATTCCAAGCTTTGGCTCAAGGAAAGCACCCAACAGTCGCCGACAACTTCCAATCAGGTATTCCTGCTGCAGGAAATATGTTGTTAGCACAAAGTGATCATGACTTACTTTCACTTTACACAATGACACTTGCAGAAGGTGATTTGAGATACAATGATGGCACATTCACACCAGACTTCCAACGCACTTTAGAGAAGCACTTTACCGACAGTCAAATTGAGGAGTTCCTACTTCTAAACACTCTAGGTGGGGAGAATGGGGTTGACGATTTAAGAGATCGTTCATTTTCAATCACAAAGAAAGCAGGACCTATTTCGTTAGGCGAAGGTCATTTGCTTGACTACAACGGAATGCCAACATCTGCTACAATCTATCGTGTATATGATAGTGAAGAGCAAATCGGTGGGGATTTCAACAATGAAAATGATGCGTTGATTCAGTTCAATCAGTCAAAGGACCGTAACGATGAAGTTGTTGATGAATTCACTCATCAAGTAATTGGTAATTATTGGTACACCAAGGATATTGTTGAGAGTTTTGATGATGTATCATCTTCAATTCACAGGCAGAATGCACGCTTAGCATTAGGTAGGGTTTTCTTGACTACTGTAATGGATATGCCTGAATTAGTTGATATGTATCATCAATTAACAAATGACATCACTTACACTGTTGCAGATTCAGAAGGTAATCCAGGGGATACCATCACTAGAAACCACGATATACGTTATTTTGGTGTTGATAATCGTCTATACCCTACAGGTGGCTCATATCAGAGCAGTGGTGGCAATCCAACAGGTATTTTCTATGCGCCCACCACACTTGCAGGTCTTGATCCTGAGACATACATGAAGACGTGGTATGTCACACAGAGAGGTAGTTCAAACTTCGTTGTTGACATGACACAAGATGAATATGAGGAGCAATACAAGAATGATATCATAATGAGTGAATCACAGGATGT
>JACNFL010000035.1 GCA_014384685.1 Methanobacteriota archaeon | reverse complement strand
GGTTAGAGGCAAGTTTGAAGATATTTCAGCCCATTTATCTTGTGCAATTGGGACCACCTGAATGTCGGTTTCAGGATACATTCTAGCACTCCCCGGTAGTGGCCTCATCGCTGAGGTTGTACCGTCCTCTGGTGCTCCTTTTTTGATGACAACATTTCGGACTTCTTGTTGAGTCCTGTGGAATGATTGCCGGGCCCGATTAATGACTGATTCAAGCGCTAATTCAGCCTGCCATTTTGACGCCACACACAAAACAAATGCATCTGATTCACTCAAATCAAGATTAGATTTTGTCGCATCAACTTCTGCTTGCTCAATTCCGTATGCAGGCAATTCATCTGAATGAAAGATTCCACGCACGCCAGCGAGTTTCGCCGCTGATGCTAACTCTCTGCCAAGTCGCGGCATTTGTGCCCCGTTGGCATCGAGTTGTTTACTGCCGATTCTACCAGCAAAATTTACCAATTTTACTGCTAACACTTTGGCCCCATTTGCTACCGAGTCGACAACCATTTTTGATTGACAATTGCTGAATACATCTGTGATATCAGTTACATCACAAGGCAACAATTCTTCTGCTAACTTAGCAACACCTTCCTCCGTAGCATCATCATCATCATCACGGTTTGGAGGTAATAACGGCTGGCCATTTTCAGCCCGCATTTCATTTGCCAGCCGATAGAAGTGTAGTTGTCTTGCCATCTCCAATTCAATTATTTTTGGAATCCAATCTAAATCTTGACAGCCCTTGATTTCAACTCGGTCACCACAAGCAATTGAGACATTTAGGTCTTGGCGAATGGTCCCCAAACCACGCCTAACTCTCCGAGTATCTCGAAGTAATTGCCCAAGTGCTTTACTTGTTTCTTGAGCATGAATTGGTGACAAAATATCTGGCTCAGTAGCTATCTCTATCAGTGGCACTCCAAGCCTATCAAGGGTGTAAATCACTACTTCACCTTCACTTCCACTCAGGGTATCCAACTTACGTGCTGAATCCTCTTCCAAGGTCAAAAGTGAGATTCTAACCGGGGTTGAATTTGTTTCTACTGCGCCACCTGTGGCAATCAATGTGGTGCGTTGAAAACCGCTGGTATTTGAGCCATCAACTACTGTTTTTCTCATTGCTTGCATGACTGCAACGGGGTTCATTTTCATCATGGCTGAAACCGTCAAAGCAACCTCAACAGCATCTTCGTCATGGCTGAGAGGAGGTGCTTCATCAAGTTCGATTAGTCCTGCATTTGGAGACTTGACATAAGTGAATGAACGATTTCTGCGAGCCTCGAAGCGAGCAGCAACATCGACTACCCCGCCTTCACCTTGTGCCGCTCTCAGTCGGCGGTGTGCTCTTGGCCACGATTCTGGAATCGTGTCAATTGTGTAATCGTACAAGTTTCCACGCTGGCGAGAATGCAACTTGCCAGTTGCAAGTTGTTGGTGGATTTCGATACCACACATGAAACCAAGTGATTCAGGGTCTAAGGACCCTGCATCAGCGATATCTCCTACTGGCTCCCCGCTTGCCATCAATAACCCGGAGAGGCCTATGGCTCATAGCAGAACCGGCTCATCTAGTCTAGAAATTGGGTGTGTTGTTTAGTTGACAAGTCGCCAACGGCCAGCACCGGGGGTGTAAATTTGACTGCGTGTGGATAATTGTCTGAGAGCATCTTCAACCTCATATTCGTCAAAATTCTGACGTGCCATTTCATTGAGTATATCTCCTGCAGCAACGTCAACATCTCTCTTACCCCCAGTCAATTGTTTCATGACCTCCAAAGTAACTTGTTCAGCAGACCTCTTTTTAGCCGAGCGACCGGTACTAATTACCCCTTCATCAAACTCGTCACCCATCAATTCGTATCGCCAATTTCTGAACATCGCTAGTGCTCTTTTTGCGTCTTCAGCTGTCGCTTCTGGAGAAAGGCGCATTCTTGCATTCGCCTCGGCTAATCTAACCAAACCTTCGAGCGCTCTAGCAGTAATTGGAACGCTATTATCTTCATCAGAATCTCTAGTTCTTGTCTCAATATAGAAGTTGGTTATTTGTTCCTGCGCTTCGGGTGTTAACACCGGATGTATCGTGCGTTTAGCCCATGCAATATATTTCTGAAACATCGAAATAGTCAACTGGTCTTCACCATTGTAACCCTTCTTCATTGTAGACTCTTCATCCACTACCTTTGGATCGGCTTCTCGACCTTCTTCAATTAGTGCTTCACTAATACCTGTACTTCGATTTGAGAGTATGTGTTCAGCAATTTGCATATCTTGTTCCTTAACAACATCATCTCGCAACAACCAGATGATATCAAACCGAGACATCAAGGCTGGTGGCAAATCAACTTCCTCAAACATTGGTGAAATATCTAATCCTGCTTGAGCCCGATGACTGAAACGACCAAGCCGAGGGTTGGCAGCAGCCAACACTGCGCATCGTGTTCTCATTGTTGCATTAATTCCACCTTTTGAAATGTGGATTTTTTGCTGTTCCATAGCCTCATGCATTTTTGACCTGTCATCATTATTCATTTTGTCAAATTCATCTATTGCTGCAAGTCCCGAATCAGCAAGAACAAGGATTCCTGCCTCCAAAGAGAAGCGGCCATCATTGAATGCATCTCTAACCGCAGCCGCTGTTAGACCAGCACCTGAAATACCTCCACCGGAAGCATATTTTCCACGTGGTGAAATCTGTGACATATACGACAATAACTGGCTTTTTGCAACCCCTGGGTCACCCATCAGTAAAATGTGGATGTCACCTCTTGCTCTAGTGCCATCAGAATATCTCCTTGATACACCGCTGAATAATTGCATCACTAATGAGCGCTTAACCATCTGCAATTTACCAGCACCAAAAATGGATGGGGCAATACTGTTAGTCAGTAATTCATACAAATCCGAACGATTACTAATTTCAATGATCTGCTTTTGCTCCTCTTCGGAAATCTCAATCTCATTGAATGGGGTGTTTTCATGCTCTGCAGAGACTAATGAGTGGTAGATGTTGAACATCGGAGTCTTGCCACTCCTCGTTTTTTCAGTGCG
>JACNFL010000296.1 GCA_014384685.1 Methanobacteriota archaeon | reverse complement strand
CCGCCATGCTCCTTCGGCCCGTCGTCAAAGACATGCCCAAGATGGGCATCACACTTCTCACACCTTACTTCGACGCGGAGGCGGCCAAGCGAGTTATCGGCAAGCCGGATGATCCCTGCATCTGAGTGCTCAGAGTGGAAAGAAGGCCAACCGCAGCCAGAGTCGTATTTCATTTCCGAAGTAAATAATAAATGCCCACAACAGATACAGTTGTAATCGCCATTTCTTTCCTCACTCCAATAAATGCCGGTGAAAGCTGCCTCGGTAGCAGATTTACGGGTTACATCATATTGCTCAGCAGTCAATCGATTACGGTATTCCACATCCTTATGTTTTGCTTCAACTACCAAGGCATCAGCCAGTACTCTCTCCCAAGAAGTCGTATATTCAACCGGGTCAATACGCCCAATTGCTTGAAATGCAAGGATACGCTCAATATCAGCACCACTATTGCCACTTGACCTTACTTGGTCATCTGGATTGTATGAGGTATTTGTGTTGGCAAATACCGTATCAAAATCGAGACCTAATTTTTCTATCGCAACCTCTGCATCACGAAGTATCGCTTCTTTATTTTTTGCTATATAGGGGAGTTTTAGAGATACCTTTTCGCTGTCCCAATTGCCTAAAGCAAATGCATGCTCAAGGGCAAAATAAAACTCTGGGCGGCAATCGGGATATATTGCATGGTCGCCACTATGAACTCCTAAGGCGATTTCGACATTGCTCCCTTCTCGTAATGCCACAGAAAGAGCATAACCGTATAAGATTGAAGAGAATATTGCGTTACGGTTGGGTACAACTGTGGCCTTCATCTGCTCTTCTTCGTAATGACCAGAGGGGACCTGTTCTCCACCGGAAATTAGTGCACTATGAAAAAGACTCATTGCAGAACTTAAGTCAACGGTAATATGCTCCACATTAATCCCATTTTTCGCCAAATACTCAATATTTGCTTTCGCCCTTTCTAACTCAATATTGTGCTTTTGTCCATATTCATAAGAAATACAACTTACTGAATAGCCCTCCGCAAGTAGATGAAGAAGTAATCCAGTGGAATCCATTCCTCCACTTAATGCAATTACTGCTCTCATCTCGCCACTCCTCCAACTGTTGTTATGTATTAATCAACACCCATCCATTTATGAGTCTGAAGGGAAAGTCTCCATGGGGGATTTTGCTTAACTATTTCCTCAACTTCAGCAAATTTTTCTCCATTCCATGCAACCGATTTTGAATGGTCATAACAAGGTTGTAAAAGTAAATTATCAAAACCGGAAATCAAATCATCATACATGGAAAGTTCTTGACCAATATATACACATTTTAGTTCATTTCCGCGGCGTTGACGAATTTTGGAATTAGGGTATTCTTGGTCCTTCGGTGATATACAAATCCAATCTAGTAAACCTTCTGGAATCTCTATTGTCCCATTACTTTCACAAGATAACTCATAGCCGCGAGCCTTGAATAAACGATGCAAAGGCCATAGGTCATTGAGCATAGGCTCCCCCCCCGTAAATATTATCCTTTTACATTTAAATTGCATTACCTGTTGCAGTATTTCTACAGCATTTAGAGTCTTGAATTTCAAGAAATTTGTATCACACCACTGGCATCTTAAGTTACAGTTACCAAAGCGGATAAACACATGAGGAATTCCGGACTTTATCCCCTCACCCTGGACACTGTGGAATATTTCCACGACTGGGTATTGGGCTGCTAAATCATCTGCCCTGTCAATGGTGCTTTCCCCTCCGGCAAGCGTGCATGAGGGATAATTGTCTTCTATTTCTCTTAGCATTTATTCACCTCTTAATCAACCGAAATATTTTTTCTCATTAATCCGGTGCACCATTTTTATTTTTCAATTTTTTTTGGGATTTTCCTAATTCAGCCTTCCATTTCCAATCAACTGAAACAATTCTGCTCTTGCTTCTGGTTTATCAAAGAAGACTCCACGCATAGCACTAGTTGTCATTATTGCATTTTGCTTTTTGACTCCACGACATTGCATGCACCCATGGCTTGCCTCAATGATTACTGCTGCGCCAAGCGGATTTAAATGTTCAACTAGGTCATCAGCAACATCTTTGGTAATTCTCTCTTGATTCTGAAGACGCCTTGCATGTAATTCTATCAAACGAGCAAGTTTGCTGATTCCAACTATTCTGTCAGTCGGAATATATGCTACATGCGCACGACCCTTGAAAGGCTGGAGATGGTGCTCACAGGTTGAATGAAATTCAATGTCGCGCAGTAGGACAATACCGTCATACCCCTCGCCATTAAATGTTGATGATAAAACTACTTCTGCTTCCTCGCCATAGCCTGAAAAAATTTCATCCCATGAGTTAATTACTCTCTCAGGTGTGTCAATGAGCCCCTCTCGGGCTGCTCCACTCTCTTCTAAATATTGCAATAATGTAAGCACTGCTTTTTCTGCCTGTCGCCTAGTAGTCACTCACTCACTCTCCTTTACCGACCCTGGCGAGCGTCAATAAGGTCCAGTTGGTCAAGCATTTTACGGCATGCTGTTCGCATTGCATCGGCTACGCTAATGAATTTGTGGTCTTTCCCCACATGCTTCTTGAGGTCGCTTAGTAACTCGGAGGGCATGTCTAAACTGATCTTTGGCATGGTTTGCCGAGGGGGGCCGCACATATCAAGTATTCGCTGAGTATGTGCTAAGTATTACTGTGCGAATATATTGGCGATTGTGAGTATCTAGTGTGCCCTAACTTCCAACAACCCGAACGCAATAATATGCATGGGAATCAAATAAGATGTCAAAAGACAAACTCAGTTAATTGACTCAACCAAATCTTCTCGATTAAATTGCCTACTCGCATAAAATGCTGCTGCTAATGCATAAACTAAACTAGATGAAGCCCAATAAATTGTGTGTTCAATAACTATTGTGTTTGTTAGAATTTCCCTTAGTGCAAGTAAAACATTCACCACTGGAATGAAAAACCAGTAACCTTCCACTCCCTCCAAGTTAATAAATTGGGCAAACATGGCTGGGAAAAGAATTGCTATTATCATTGGTCCGAGCGTAGATCCTGCCTCCTTTACGCTTCTACTTCG
>JACNFL010000037.1 GCA_014384685.1 Methanobacteriota archaeon | reverse complement strand
GAAGAAAGCAATTGCAGCATTACTCACAAGCCCCATCAAGTGGTCAGCTAGTGGCCCTATCCCAAACGCAAGTGTGCCAACCAAGCAGAGCATGATTGTAATCCTCAAGAACGGTGCGTAGACCATTCTCTTACGAGTTGGAGGATCTTCGAAGAACATCACCCATCCCACACGGAGATAGTAGTACAGTGAAAGTGCACTGTTTAGGAATACTAACAGACCGAGGTAAACCACCCAGTGTAGTGATTGTAATGTTGACAAAACCCCATCATCAAAACTCATTGAGGTGTGGACAGTAGCATCAACAATACCACTCACCAGTAGTAACTTTGAGAGGAAACCTGCTAGTGGAGGAACTCCTGCTAAAGCCAACATGAAGACGAAAAGTGCTGTTGCCAAAAGCGGTTCTCGC
This sequence comes from Methanobacteriota archaeon, assembly GCA_014384685.1. Next base: position 2,691 of record JACNFL010000037.1, on the reverse strand, counting down.
TTGGCTAAACCATACTAATCCTCTATCTTGCTTCCTTTTCCTTCACTCTCTAACATGGAGAGTACTAGGAACGAACCTAACTTGAACAATACCAACACTGTGAGATGGAACAACATTGCCGCCACGATGAGTTCTGAGATCACGTGGTCGCCTGCTCTTGCTTGATTGAGTCCAAGTGCTGCAACTGCCGCCAACAAGTAGCCAGCGTGAGCAACTGATGAATAGGCAAGCATTCTCTTTGGATTATCACTTGAAAGCGCCCCTAAATTACCCCAAGTCATGGTGATTGCTGCTAGCAGTCCAACGATTGGAACCCAGAATGCTTCACCACTTTCTGGCATTGTGATCGTTACTAACACACGTAGCAGAACTACGAATCCCATTGCCTTTGAACCGGTTGCCAAAACCCCAGCAACTGGGCTTGCAGCGCCAGTGTAAGCATCAGGTGTTGCAAGGTGGAATGGTGCTGCACTAATTTTGAAACCAATTGTCACCATCAAGAAGGCGATTCCTGTCAATGCCATTGGGTCAATACCATCCATTGCTTGCCAACTTGCTGCTAGGTCTGATATCTGCAAATTACCATTCCACAAGTATAGCAATGAGACACCGTATAATCCAACTGCTGACGCAACTGAACCAAGAATGAAGTATTTCATACCCGCTTCAGGGGCTTCTTCTTTCTCTTTCATGAAAGCAATAAGAACGTATGATGAAAGGCTAGCTAATTCTAATCCAATGAATAGCACAAAGACATCGCTTGCTAATGCAACCACGGACATTCCAAGCGCTACCATCAGCAGCAACAAGTGGAAGTCAACTTGACGTCTGTTGTCCAACAATTTCTGAATGCGCTCATCCTCTCTTCTACCCGCCAATACTTGAGCATGAATCATGAATCGAGGTGTAGCCGGCATGCGACTCCACATTGCTACTGCGCACAGCATCAAAGAGCCGTAGAATATAATCTCAAGTAAGCGACTGAATCCATCAATCTGAAACACGGTTGGGTCAGCCATTCCAGCACAAGATGCAAATGCTTCTCCAGCAGTAGAAATACACCAAACATTCGAACCTGATAGTGGTGTTTCCATTTGACTCCAAAGTGCTAATGATGTTGAGAACAACAATGTAAGAACACTGATAATTCCTGGGACCCTTGGATTTGAAGTGAAGGAAAACCTCTCACCACCTAGTAAGTAAGGAATTCTAATATTGGTATTTGGAATTGGTACTCTGAAAGTCCCTTTACCTAAGTTTGGAACTAGAATCATCATCACAATACCGACAATCAATGTGAACTCAGGCAACAATGCTGACGCAGTTTGCGGGTCTGAGAAAAGAGCCATACTCATGGTCTCACCTCGTTCAAAACATCAAGGAGAACTTGTGAAACAAATTCACCAGAATATGCTGACATCATGTCAAAGAAGATGAATGGGAGGACACCGAGTAACACTGCAAATCCTGCAAGTATAAGCATTCCAGCATTCTCATGCCAAGTGATATCTACTGGATCTTCGCCGTGTAGAGATTCTGGCAGTTCACCTTCTTCTCCACCTTCAAAGATTGTTCTCTGCATACTCCACAAGTAGTAAGCAGCAGTAATGATCAGAGTCAATGCAGGTAGAATAACTAGCCAACCAAATGCCATCCAGAACGCAATCATTATGGCAATTTCAGCAACGAATCCAGCCATCAATGGCAAACCTAAACTTGCCATCCAAGCGGTCATCATGTGCCCACCTAACCAAGGTGAATGCTTTGCCATGCCTCGCATTGAACCAATCTCTAAGGTGTGGTAATGATGCTTGAAAGCACCACAAACAGCGAACAGGTGCGGAGAAATGATTCCGTGTGCTAGCATCATGAAAATTGCGCCAGCAATTCCTAGAGGCTGCATAGTGGCAATACCAAGGAATATCAACCCCATATGTGAAACCGAAGAATAAGCAACCATTCGTTTCAGATTAGTTTGTCCTAAGCAAACAAATGCTCCATAGACTAGACTTATCATTCCAAGAATTACAATTAGCCATTGGAAGTAAACCAATGCAGCAGGAAGTAATTCAACTGCTATCCGAATAAATCCGTAAGCACCCATCTTTAGCATAACACCAGCCAAAAGCATTGAGCCAGCTGTTGGTGCTTGTACGTGGGCATCAGGCAACCAAGTGTGGAACGGAACGCTAGGCATCTTAGCCGCAAAGCCAACCAGCAGTAGCAAAAATACAGCTTTCTGCATACCAAATCCACCTAAGAAAGAGGATCCCAACTGATTAGAAGAGGCGGCCATCAAAGTCACATCAAATGCACGACCTGTGATATTACCTTCCCACACTGGGACTCTTGTGAAGTAATACATTACCAAGATTCCAAGCAACATCAAAACGCTTGCAGTGAAAGTATAGATGAAGAATTTCTGAGCTGCATATTTGCGGTCGTCTCCACCCCACAACAGTATGAGGAAGAACATTGGAATCAAAGTTAATTCCCAAAATGTGTAGAACACAAACAAATCAAGCGAGACAAATACACCAATGAGTGCTCCCTCCATTAGTAGAATGAGACTGTGGAACTGAGCGCCTTTCTTGGCATTCCATTCAACCAACATTGAAACAGGAATTAGTAGTGTGGTCAACCAAACCATTGGGAATGAAAGACCATCCACGCCTACATGCCATGAAACAC
>JACNFL010000038.1 GCA_014384685.1 Methanobacteriota archaeon | reverse complement strand
TGCGTGCATTCTTTGAATCAATGTCCGGCCTTACGACCACAGGTGCTACGGTGATTGATCCTCGAACTAGCCCTGTTTGCCAGCCTAGTGTTCCTGATTGTATCAATGCACAGGCCAAGATCCATTTATTGTGGCGAAGTCTTAGTCAATGGCTTGGAGGAATGGGGATAATTATGCTCGGTATGTTGCTATTAGCTCGCTATTTAGGTGGCGGGATGACAATGGCTAGAGCAGAACTTACAGGCCCTTCGTTATCACGATTAAAGCCAAGGATTCAACAGACTGCAAAGATTCTTTGGGGCATCTATGCATTCTTTACAATTGTAGAAATTGGTCTTCTATACTATTTGGCAGATATGGGATTATTTGACGCCGTTAATCATGGATTAACAACTCTTCCATCGGGTGGTTTCAGCACCTATGATGCAGGAATTATGTCTTTTAATAGCGCTACTGTTGAATCCATTATTATTGTCTTTATGATACTCACTGGAATTAATTTCAGTCTGTTCCATTATGTCTTTAGAGGTGACTGGAGGGCTGCAATTAAGGACCAAGAGATGCAAGTATATTTGGCTGTGTTAACACTTGCTACATTAACCATGACGGCAAGCCTTTACTTCTTAGCAGACTGGGAATTTGGCAGTTCATTCCGTCATGCAATTTTCAATGTAGTATCAATTGGTACATCAACTGGATATGCTAGTTCAAACTACGCAATTTGGCCAACTTTATCGTTGATTATTTTATTGTTCTTAATGATAGTAGGTGCTTCAGCTGGGTCAACAAGCGGGGGGCTCAAAATTTTACGACTGAGAGTTGCTTACCTGTTGGCAAAACGCGAAATTTCTCGTATTGCATCACCTAAGAAAATACACCTTGTCCGCCTTAACGGTGAAGTTGTTGAGGATGAGAAACTTTGGACCATTGTTGGAATGCTTTCATGGTGGGCTGTTCTTTCAATGGGTAGTATCATTGTACTAGCAATAATTGAATCATCTCTTGATTTAGAAACAGTGATTTCAGTAGCGATTGCTTCCTTAGGTAATACAGGGCCAGCCTTAGGTAGTTTCGGACCCACTCAAACATGGGCTAGTTTACATTGGACTAGCCTAATAATTACTGCTACTTTGATGTGGTTAGGTCGTTTAGAATTACTGACAGTTATTGTATTACTTTCAATTAGAGTCTGGAAAGAATAATCAAAATAACGTCTTTTGGTCTTTATCTATTGTTGGTGTAGTTTCTTCATCCAGCTCTAACATTTGATCACTTTCTTCATTAACAGATTTTAATATGATACTTTCATTGTATCTCTCTACAATCTCTTTAGTTGATTTTAGATTACTTCTGAGCCCGTGAAGTAAAGCATGTTCGTCACCATCTAAATTGAGTTCTTTACTAATTGTGAAATCTTCGACATCAGTTGTCTCCCCCGATTCGTGAATTGCTGCTAATGGGGGCCACAATTCTTCACGTGCTGCTTGAATACTACAACCAGAAAGGGCAGTTAATTTCCCAATCAACGCTTTTCTACGCCAGGGTTCCATCCCGCGTCTCAAAAATGGTGGGAAAGACAGTGAAAATCTTGTGGATGGATCATTAATTGATGAAACACTAGCAGATAATGCAGATAATTGGCCAGACCAATACCAACTTCGATATGCATTATTACTGTACATTGTATGCAATGATTGGTCTGCAATTGAGCAAGTTTTAGTTGCTCTACTAAGGTCATCTCTACCTTTGAAAACAGAGGCATTATTCCATGAAACCCAAGCGACCAATTCTCTTGGTGTAATTTCAATATCTCTCATCATCTCAGCAGCATCCTTTGCAGTTGTACTTTTGTAAAGTTCTTCTAATCCTGGAAACAAATCAAGTTGCTGGTCTCGTAAACCACGACTTAGTTGAGTTTCAACTGCATCTAAGTCAATGTGATTAATGCCATCCTCGCATATCATTTGTAAATCTCTAACAAGAGCACGGATATCACCAGGGTTTGCACTGATTAGTCTACTTAATGCACCAGGGTCTGACGAAACATTTTCGGATTTTAGTATCCGTTTTGCAATTTTTTGCATTGCGCTAGAACTTGCTCTCCTAAATTTGATTAATTCTGCTTGTCGCAGGAATCGATCTCTCGCTGAAGTCCAATTTGAATTACGTCTTCCCCACAATCCCATTGGTTCATTACAGGTCATAATTACTGGTTGTGTGGTGTTTTTTAGCATTTTGAGTAACTCGGCTTTGCCACCAGAATCCCCCTTCAAAGAAGAAATAGTGCTATCTTCACCTCTCTTTTCTGCTAATGAGCCCTCAATCCTTTTCTCACTAGCCTGTCTCAAACCGCCATGTAAATGGTCAACCTCATCTAATAGAATCAATGTTTTTCTTGACCCACCTAAATCAAACGACCCATCCAATCCAAATGTGTAATTTGATGCGCCGCCACCAGCGGCCTTTCGAATTGAAGCGGCGTTTCTTGCGTCACTTGCATTTAGTTCAATGACCACCCAGCCAAAGTCTTCTGCAACAGCTCTAACAATGCTAGTTTTGCCGATTCCAGGTGGCCCAACTAGGAGAAGTCCCTTTTTGTCAGGTGTTCCGTTTTTCCATGATTCTAGCCACATTGTTATTCTTTTTCTGGCCGCTTCATTCCCCTCTAATTGTGATGCTGTTTGAGGCCGATAGCGTTCAGTCCAGTCGGACGGAATAGTCTGCGCTTCGGCCATCAACACCCTCACGGCAGCGAGGGGTTTTGAATGTTCATCAATGGATTATACTTGAAATGATGAATCGGTGACGTAAATGGGAATCAGAAAACAGACGCAAGAGAACCATTTTGTAAATGATGAATCAAATCATCTGTAGATATTCTAATTTGAGATTGGTCATCTCTTCTACGAACAGTAACTGTTCCATCTTCTAATGATTCGTAGTCAACGGTAACAGCCCAAGGTACACCAATTTCATCTGCTCTAGCATATCTTCTACCAATTGATCTTGTTCCGTCATAATAGACGCCGACCCCGTTTATTTCAAGAAGTTTAGATTGTAATTCTTTGCCAATTTCTCCCATTCCATCTTTCTCGAAAAGTGGTAA
>JACNFL010000039.1 GCA_014384685.1 Methanobacteriota archaeon | reverse complement strand
TCCTCTAGCGGATAGATATGCATCTTCATCCAATTCTTTTTCATTCGCCGCTTGGTAGCCAATATAGCCGAAAAATCCAAGCGTTCCAATCATCAATATATATGCAATATTTGTGTCCATGTTTCTCCCTCCGCTGGCATTACCCAGATCAGGTTCTTGGGTCGCCACATATAGTGACCTCTCAGCATTAATGCTCCCCAGTAATTTCGCTTCAGCGAATTAATCTATTCAACATTTCTAAAATTAATTTTGGTCAGGGCCCATAAATGGATAATCCCATGTTTGTGGAATATCTAGTGCGTGCTTGACAGAACGCGGTGAAATCCAGCGCAGCAAATTGAGAGGCCCACCAGCCTTGTCATTAGTCCCACTTGCTCGAGCACCACCAAACGGTTGTTGAGCGACAGCAGCTCCTGTAGGTTTGTCATTGATGTAGAAGTTTCCAGCGGTGAAGCGAAGAGCATTGAATGCGGTTTGTACGTCCTCATCATTACTTGCAAAAATAGAACCAGTAAGGGCGTATTGGCTAGAGGTATCACATAATGTGAGTGTTTCTTCAAATTGTCCATCATCGTAGAGATAAACGGTTAACACAGGCCCGAAAATCTCCTCCACCATTGTTTCTGAGTGTGGGTCGCTAGAGATGATAATAGTTGGTTCAATAAACCATCCTACAGAACTGTCACTACCGCCTCCTACAACGATTTCACAGGCGGGATTTGCTTTTGCTCTCTCAATGTAACCTGTAATTTTGTCAAATGAGCGTTGGTCAATGACTGCAGTCATGAAATTAGTGAAGTCCCTAGTATCGCCCATGGTGATTTTGCCAACTTCATCGATGAGGCTTTGCCCCATTCTTGACCAAACGGACTTTGGAATATAGGCTCGGCTAGCGGCAGAACATTTCTGTCCTTGATATTCAAAAGAGCCGCGTAATAGTGCAACCAGTAATCCCTGCTCATCACATTCTGGATGTGCGACAACGAAATCTTTACCACCAGTTTCACCAACGATTCTTGGATATGATTTGAGGTTAGGTAGTTGTTCACCTATTTGTTGCCACAACCATTGGAAGGTTGCGGTTGAGCCGGTGAAGTGAACACCTGCAAAGTCAGGATTTGGTAGGCACACTGCTGAGATATCGGGGCCTGATGATGGTACGAAGTTGATGACACCTGCAGGTAATCCAGCCTCCATCATCAATTCCATTAAGACATAATTTGAATGGTATGAGTTACGAGATGGCTTCCAAACCGCTGTATTCCCCAAAATTGCTGGGGCGCTTGGTAGATTTGCGGCTATACTTGAGAAATTGAAAGGTGAAATCGCTAACACGAATCCTTCTAGTGGGCGTATTTCAGTGCTGTTTTGCACACCTTGTGGTGAAACAAGTGGCTGGTAGAGGTCGTGAAAACCACGCGCATAATGCGCATTGAAATTCCAAAAGTCAATCAATTCACATGCGGAATCAATTTCTGCTTGGAAACAGGTTTTACTTTGATTCAACATAGTGGCGGCATTGACTTTCATGCGCCACTCACCCGCTAATAGTTCGGCGCACTTCTCAAAAATATTACAGCGTGCTTCAAGACCAATGTCAATCCATGCTTTTTGGGCACTAACAGCCGCATCACACGCAGCAGCAATTTCAGTTTTACCAGCGAGGTGTACATTTGCTAAGACATGACCATGGTTGTGTGGGATGACTTGAGTGGTTGTGTTTCCAGTAAACACCTTTTCTCCATTGATGATACATGGTATTTCTACGATTTCATTCATCTGGCGATCAAGTTCAGCCTGTAGTGCTGTTCGCTCAGCGCTTCCGGGAGCATAACCAAGGACAGGTTCATTCACTGGGTGGTCAGTCATATGCCGCCCCCGTCATGGGCACTCTTTGATAGTTGTGAATGAGTATTTTTCTAAAACGAATCAACGGTTGAGATGATTAGTTCAAATCTTCAGTTGATAATTCCCTTTACACTACTATTGAAAACCGGCAACGATTCCGCAGGTACGATGTCAGAGGGATTGGTACGAACAGCCCTTTACGAAGCACACCAAAGGTGGGGCGGGAATATCGTTGATTTCCATGGTTTTGAGTTGCCAATTTGGTATTCATCAATGATGGAAGAGCATCTTAATACTCGTGAAAATGCAGGTCTTTTTGATGTTTCACACATGGGCTTCTTTAGATTTTCAGGAGAAGGTGTCAGAGAGTGGTTACAATCAATTGCGACCCAACGTGTAGAACATCTCCAGCCGGGGCGCTGTGCATACACTCATTTCCTTGATGACGATGGTGTCATTATTGACGACATGATTTTTGCCGTTACTGACCGTCAAACAATAATTGAAACAGGTTGTACTGATTGGCAACAATCATCAGATATTGCAATCTTAGGTGTGCCAAATGCAAGCATGGTTCCAGTGATGAAAGATTGGTTTAATTCACACCTACCAGAAGATGGTTCTGTTATTCTTGAAGACCTTTCTGATGAGACCTCTATTCTTGCTCTTCAAGGACCAAAATCCCCTGCAATAATTGAAGCAGTATTAGGTGCGGAAAATGCGATAAAACATTTCAGCGGCAAGGCAATTTCTGAAAATCAATTTGGAATCACTGGTTGGATTCAAGGCACCGGATACACTGGTGAGCGAGGTTTTGAGATTTTCATCAACAACAATCAAGCTGAAACACTTTGGGAAGCGCTTCTGAGTGGTGGGGAGCCATTTGGAATATGTCCGGTCGGATTAGGTGCTCGAGATACTCTGAGAATGGAGAAAGGATTTCTTCTGTCTGGTCAAGATTTTCACTGGCCGGGGTTAGGTGATGATGAAGATTCAGCGGTTGAGTCCTCTTTCTTAGCACGCGATTCATTCGAAACAAATGTTCCCTTTGGTTTACATTTAGAGCATGATTTCATCGGGAAATCTAGGGTTGAAGCCAGCATTAAATCAAGGAATCAGCGCTGGTGGGGAATCAAATATACTGGGCGTGGACCTTTCCCTCGTACAGGATCAAAAGTACTCAATTCACAGGGTAATGAAATTGGAATTATTACATCCGGGGTACCTTCACCACGCCTTGGTATTGTTGCACTTGCTTTGGGT
>JACNFL010000040.1 GCA_014384685.1 Methanobacteriota archaeon | reverse complement strand
AAGTCGCAAGATGGTCTTTCGCGCAGACGCCAGAGTTTTCTAAGTTGTCTTCGTGGTTCAGTTGGAACAAAGCGGGGAAATCGCAGCTAGCTGAGTTCTGGGCGGCTAAAATGTTGTATGAGTTTCATGAGAGTCACAAAGGCGCTGTAGCAGATCCTGATGACGACCCCGTCGACTTCGCAGATTTGAAAGAAGCAGGTAAGGTTCGGGATCCTAAAAAACAGTTGCGAGCCATGAGGGCAGCGACTGGAGGTATACCCTTGGCCTACAAGCTCATGAATACTCAACTATATGAGATGGCAAAGGTCATGTATGTTTGCACGATTGCTTCTTGGAATGCATACGGTCATCGCACCAAGAAAATCAAAACGCCGAGGCACAGGATACAAAACGTGATGGCTAATAGAAAGCAGCCTCGGCGCGAAAAGACACTTGTAGAAACTATACATTGTTCATTGAAACGCCCCGATGTGCTCCAGTATGTGGGAGTTGGATTGGGAGCGGGGAAGTTCTGCTCATGAATGCTGGACCTGTGCTTGCATTTGGTTTCTCAGCTGTGGTGGAGCGACCAAGTCCGCTTGTGTTCGCCGCCCGAAGTTTATTCAGAGGTGTTGGGCAACGACCCTGAAAGGAGCAATGACGCTGTTCGATCAATGCGGCGTGTTTGGGAACTCTGGATGCACTGGCAGAATCTGGTGTGGCACAGGCCGGACATCAAAGCATTACTTGACGATCTGCAGCAGGGTGCGGCAATTCGCATCATGTTCATGATGTTCGAGCGCGGCAGATGGTCCCCAACATATCTGCCTGCGCGCAGGGTGTTGCGAGGGCAGGTTGATGTCTTGCCAGACAACAAGTGCGTCGAGGACTTGCACTTAGGCCCAAAGACCGATAGCAAGTCGAAAGTAAATCGAAAGATGCGGACTGCTCGTATCCAAGATCAGATAATGAATAGCAAGGCATTATCCAGCCGTGGAATTCATGATGCGGCCGAGATCAACAGGGAGACTTTCCTTGCTGAATACGCATATGCTGACAAGAAGTACAAAGCAGGTCGCCATAATCCATCAAGACCTTTACTGAAGAAGTCCTGGAGCAAGTTCCTCGGGAAGAAGGACTGGCCCACTGTGTCGGAAGAAGTGTTGCGAAGAAATAGTGCTGCTTTCGCTTGGATGCAGCACTATGCAGATGTTCCGAATTCAGAGTTGCCGCCGAAGTTGGACGCTGCTCGGTTTGCTGCACTTTGCCCATGTTTTGCTCTGATCAGGCGCTGCATTGGCAGTGACGAGGACATTGAGAAGAGTGTGGTCAGGGTGCTACCTACTTACATACATACATACAAACAAATAATTTTCCTTCTCTCCTTCCTCAGTCATAGCAAAGGTATGGTGTGCATGCGCTTCCTTCCTCTGTTTCGAGCTTTGGTTGATGGATGATTGGTTTCGATAGATAGGGTCTTTCTTTGTTGAGACTTGAGGTGATGGAGTTCACTGACAGACAGATTGATTGATTTCAGCAGTTTTACTTTGATTTCGTGTTCGCTGCGCTGATCGACTTCATTGATAGTCTTCCGGAGTTTGGATTTGATCTAGATAGAATGAATGAATGCGCAGTTGGTGCATGCAATTTACAGGCAGTGATTGGTTGGGAGAGTTGCAATTTGGTTGCTATGCATTCCAGTCGTGGAGTTTCGTGTAGTGCGTCGATGAAATTCTCTTTGGTACGCACAGGTCACTCTTCAGCATTACGAGTGGATGGTCGCAGCAATTCCATGCAAGCAAATCGTTGCGGACACATTCGACTTGAGCGGAGATGAATTTGGTCTCGTAGAGAAGATGTTTATAACTGATCTGCGACAATGGCAAGTTGCCTGTCTGGAAGCAACGCGGATGGTACCTCTGGGCATTGTGGTTCGAAGAACCGGACCTTGGGTGCCGCTGGTGCAAGCTGGCCTCTTGCACTACAAAATGAAAATGAGCCAACACGACATAGTGCGCTTATTAGATTTCTATGACATCGACTGCTCTCGGAATCTTAAGAAAGAGAAACTAATGAGGATATTGGCCATGGCGATCAATCCCGATCCTGCATTTGTACAAGAAGTGTTGCAAAACGAGAAGGATGTTGACGTGGTGGAGCAGCTCATCGAAGATCCCCTCTTCGGCGCAGCTTTCGCAGAGTTGGCTCCAGATGACACTGTCGACTACAATGAGATAAAAGAAAAACTGAAGAAGGTCAATGATCGAAGGTTGGGACACGATTTGCAAACTAAGAAAAGAATGCAAGACGAAAGAGCAAAAGAAGAGCGCGACCGGCGGGTGAGGCCACGAGTGGAGCCAGCAGGAGAAGCAGCTTCGTCCACCACGGCCACCGCCGCCAGCAGTAGCAGCACGTCCGTTGCGGCAGTAGCAGCAGGTCCGACACCAGGGGAAGAAAAAGAAAAGAAGCAAGAGCTTTGGGACAAGAAAGGTTGCTTTGAGTTGGCGAATGTGGACAGCCGAAGAGTGCTGAAAGCTTTTACAGCTAGGTGCTGTTTGCCGAACCACATCAATTGCAATAAGTCCCTAACCCTGGGAACAAAGTACAGCTTACCCGAAGCACGACGTCTCATAATGCAATGGTGCGTTGATGGTTTCGATCGTTCCGATAGAGATGCGCATATGGCTATTGAGCCCCGGAAAGACTATGTGGTGGCAGATGTGCCCACGGAACGCGAATTGTTGGAGGAGGTGAACAAACTGTTCGACAGAAAGCTACCCGGATATGTCAAGCCCAAGACAAGAAAGTGAGGAGTTGCTAGATTCAATTCATTACTTAATTCAAATAATCCCGAGGGCATGCATCTCATCTATTTACATAGATACTTTTTTCGAGCCACTGTGTAGTCAGTGCAAACAGCCACTGTGTAGTCAGGGCAACCAGACCAGGGGAGAGTGTGTTGTAACTCGTCAAATTGTGCACTCGCTGATGCTGTCTTTCAGTTTTCTGATGATATGTTTCGGTTCGTGAATGTTGGTTGATAAGTAATACATTGTGTTTTTGGCCGTGTTGTGTATATGCACTCGATCATTGGTTGGTTGTTCGGGTTCCTGTTGGGTCTTGTGTTCCCTGATGG
>JACNFL010000041.1 GCA_014384685.1 Methanobacteriota archaeon | reverse complement strand
AAGCCGCCGGAATCATGGATGCACGCCACCATAATGACGACGGTAGCTCCCTTCAGCGCCGGATGGCTCAACTAGAACGAGCAATCATTGCTTTTGACGCAAAAGGAGAATACCACCCACAACACGGCATTTCGATTCACGATAATTGGGGCCCTATTGACACCCTACTTTCTCAAACTTTGTCAGCAATTGAAGCAGAAGGTTGGGATAATATCCGCAGTAAAGTCAAGAGCATTGAATGGATAGAATCATTGGACCCCGCCAAGCGAACTATGAAGGCATATTTACCGGATGAAGATGGCGAGCCAGCCCAAAGAATTGAGTTACATCTTGATGAATCAGTGCACCAAAACGCACAGCGTTATTTTGATGCTGGAAGAAAACAAAAAGACAAGACGATTGGCGCGAAAAAGGCAATTGAAGAAACTCTCGCAAAAATTGTTAGCAGTGAAAAGAAGCGAGCAAAGGCTGACGCTGCCGGGAAACTTCAGGCAACCAAGAGAAGCAAGCAGTTGTGGATTGAAAGACACCGTTGGGCTGTAGTTGGGGAAGGGCATCTGATTCTGGGTGGTAAAGATGCCAAGGGAAATGACGCGGTTGTGAACAAATACCTAAAGAGAGAGGATTTGTATTTCCATGCTGATTTACATGGTGCGCCCTCGTGTGCACTCAAACTCAAAGAAGGGTTAGAGGAAGACCCACACCCATTACCAGGATTACCAGAAGGAGTACCAGCACTACGTTTAACTCAAACATTTGAGACTGAAGAATTCTCTGAAAAATGCATCAAAGAAGCCGCTGAAATGTCAGTAGTTTGGAGCCGCGGTTGGTCAAGCGGAGGGGCGGCGGCGACTGCGTTTTGGGTTGAGCCGCCTCAAGTTAGCAAGACTGCTGAAACCGGTGAAGCACTTGGCCGAGGAGCATGGATTGTACGCGGAAAACGCAATTGGTTACGAGATTTAACCATGGAGATGACATTAGGTATGGCGGTTGTCAACGGGATTCCACTACCGCTTGTTGGTGCTCATGTTGCTGTCACAAAATGGTGTGAGCGCTGGGTAAGAATTGGCCCTGGCACTACCAAAAAAGAAGCGATGGCAAACAAGATTTCCAAAGCTACCGGCCTAGTTCAAGACGATGTATTGGCTGCATTACCACCAGGAAACGTACAAATTCTCAAAGACAATAATCTACTCAATACCTAGATTCAAAAGTGGTTAGAATGGGCACCCCCGCACAATAATTCATGGAATACTCTGCCCATTATAATACTTTAATTTAACAGTTAAATGGTTTTCTAAGACTTGGATGAATGAAACTAATTCCCTAACTTTGACCATCTCTATCGGGATTAGTTAGTTCCACTGGAGACCGACGATGGAAATCGAAAAGAGAAAGCATAACAATCAAACTCAAGACTCCGAAAAAATAAGCCAACAAAACCTGGATTTGAGTTGATGGGGGGCCTCCAGTCTCAAATTCAGGATTACCATTATTTTCATTCAATTGCGAATCATTACCACCGGCCCCTGATGTTGAGTTATGTGGTTCTAGTGCGGGCTCCAATTGGTCAATAGAAGTCTGATTTCCTTCATCTGATGTTGAGTTTTCTGATTCTAATGGTGTCTCTGATTGGTCAATCGGAGTCTGATTCCCCTCCTCATTGGTTGAATTTGTGGTTGGATCAGATTGATCTCCACCATTGTCTTCTTGTGGGTCTAGACAGCCGTCACCATCTAAGTCTGAACTTGAATTAGAAGTCCAACCGACATCACTCTCAGGGCATTCATCAGCTTCGTTCCTCACTCCATCACCATCAATATCATCATCCTCAAAATCATAGCAACCGTCGCTATCTGTGTCCGTAAGGTTCTGGGTTGAATTTCCACTGTAGGCGGAGATTGGGCACGAATCCTCATCGTTATCCTTTCCATCGCCATCAATATCGTCATCCTCAAAGTCATAACATCCATCACTATCTGTGTCTGTAAGATTCCCGCTAGAATTTGTCTCAAAGTCCGAATATTGGCAAGAATCATCCCCATTGTGGACCCCATCTGAATCAGCATCCCAGTCACAAAGGTCCCCAACCCCATCTCCATCAATGTCTGATTGTAGAGGGTCGGTAACATCTGGGCAGATATCTTCTCCGACAGGAATGGAATCACCATCTCTCTCCCATTGCCCTATCATCGGCCAATTGAGCCCCCATTCAGATTGATTGAAATTCGGTGTACCACAACCAGGGAAAATGTCACCCAAAATGATTTGGCCCACATTCCAGTAAGTAGTGAAACAGTCATTACCCATCATAAGAGTCCCACCCGTGAATAGTTGAATATATTGTGGAGAATACTCATCCCAACCATCAAAAGTGGAGGTATGAGCAACAATGTAGCCAAGTTCATCAAAAACAGCGTAAGTTGGAACGACTTCTGTCGAACTGCTAGTGAAGGGCATTCCGTCAACCTCATGGATTGTAGAATATACTAAGTTGGAGTGGGTATATCCCGAGATAAGTACTGAACCGCTAGAGTCGGTTGCAAGTGATGACAGGCTGAAACCGAGAACTGAATCAGTTAGAATCGGAAGAAAGTAAGTAGTGTTGAATCCCTCACTATACGAATAACGGAATCGATAAATTCCAGGTGAAATTGTTTTGCTAGCAACTGAATTATTAACACCCAATTCAGAAACCGTGAGATTGAGGGATGTTTCAAAATAACCAACAATTGACCCATTAAACGACTTACCTATCTCATACAATGACAATCTATCCATGAAGTAACCAGCCGCGAAAGTATCTACATCATCAGTATAGTTAAGAGTATTATAATCAAGTCCGGATGGAGGATAGGCAAATGTTCTTTTCTTGAAATCTCCGTCTTGGTCAAGCGAAATCAACAACAAGAGGTGTGGATTTTTAATGATGTGGTCAGAAACATTCCACCTAACACCATCACTGAAATCAAAGTAACCCCGAATATTGGAACTTTGAGAGTTGGCAGAAGTATATCCGAAATTCAAAAGTAAGGATGTACCTCCGTTCTGTGTTGAAAGGAATGCGAAATGGGAACTGGCTTCATTTGCATATCCCGTGGCTATAGTAAAAACAAAG
>JACNFL010000042.1 GCA_014384685.1 Methanobacteriota archaeon | reverse complement strand
TCTCTTCTGCTCCCAAAACGGCCCCTCCCGTGGTGGTTAAAAATGGAATTTTCAATCAAACTGCCAGGCGGCGCATCATTTTCCCACAAAGTCCGGCACCGCCACTCTTACTTGGTGTATTTATCACCAAGTTGATTTTACCCTGTCTCATCAAATCCAACGCATCAGGTGATTGATGTTCAGCAATTCTGAACACCCTCTCAACAGGAACCCCCTCCATTTTCAGAGCATTTGAGGTACCCGTAGTAGCGTAAAGTGAGAAACCCATTTCAACAAGTTTCTCAGCGATTGGCACTAACCCTTCCTTATCTCCATCCTTGACAGTTAAGTAAACTCCACCATCCGTTGGAACTGGCAACTCAGTTGCAAGTCTTGCCTTCAAATATGCACGTGCTGGGTTAACATCACTACCCATTACTTCACCTGTCGATTTCATTTCAGGCCCTGGTGCTGGGTCCAAACCTCTGAGTTTTATGAATGGGAAAACTGGTGCTTTCACGCAAACAAGCCCAACTGTTCGTTCTGGGATTTCCAAGTCTGCTAACTTTGCTCCAATAGTCACATGTGCTGCTATCCTAGCCAATGGAATACCAGTTGATTTTGCTACAAAGGGGAAAGTGCGGGAGCCTCTTGGATTTACTTCTAACACGTAAAGTTCGTTGCCACATATGGCAAATTGTATGTTGTAACAACCTATGATGTTCAGCCCAAGCCCAATCTTTTCTGTCCAATCTTCTACTTGGGCAAGAATTTCATCACTAACGTTCTGAGGAGGAATGAAACAGGTTGAATCTCCTGAGTGGATTCCAGCCTCTTCCAAATGTTCCATGATAGCTCCAATCAGTACTTCGGTTCCATCTGACACAGCATCTACATCAAGTTCAATTGCATGTCCTAAATATTCGTCTGCAAGCAGTGGTTTATCTGGAGCTAAGAATGCTTCTTGCATATACGCATCCAATTGTTCATCGCTAGTAAGTATCTCCATACCTCGCCCACCGAGAACATAAGATGGACGAATTAGAACTGGGAAACCTATCTCTTGTACCGCCGCCCTAACCTCTTCGGGAGTGCTACCAGTTTGGCCTCTTGGCATCTTCAATTTAACTCTCTTGGAAAACGCTTCGAAGCGTTCTCGATCGCTGGCTTCATCAACTGCATCGGGGGATGTTCCTTCTAATTTCATATCCAGACCCATTGATGCTAGGTGCTCTAATCTCCCATCAAGTGGCAGAGCCAAATTGATTGCAGTTTGGCCTCCAAATTGAAGTAAAATACCATCTGCCCCTTCTCGTAACAGAATTTCAGCGACCGCCTCCAAAGTGAGTGGGTCAAAGTAGAGGCGGTCTGATGTATCAAAATCAGTTGATACTGTTTCTGGATTATTATTGATGAGGATTGCTTCGTGTCCTACTTCTCGAATCGCTTGCACCGCGTGCACAGCGCCATAATCAAACTCAATTCCCTGGCCGATGCGAATTGGTCCTGAACCAATTACAACAAGCCTACGTGATTCATCACCTGTAGGAGTTGTTTTCCTTTTATCGAGAACTCTGTCGATTCCTAATTGGCCATTTATTTCGTAAGTTGAATAATAATAAGGAGTTACTGCTGCGAACTCAGCAGCGCAACTGTCAACCATTCTATAGACAGGGTGTAGTTTTAATTCATGACGTCTAGCCATGACATCAAACTCTGTCTTACCGGCTTCTTTGGTACGCCACCCAGATGCTGGATATCCAGCCAATGCATCTGCAATATGGGCATCGGTTAATCCATTGGCTTTCCAATCTCTCATGCTTGAAATGGGAATATCAGCGGCTACTAAACCAGCCTTACCAGCAGCGACAATCTCATTGTCAATTGTCGCCATTCTCTCAAACTGATGCAAAAACCAACGAGTGATCGAGGTGATTTCTTCAACCTTGTCAACAGACCATCCTCGTCTGAAAACCTCGTAAAGTGCACCCATTCTGCGGTCAGTAGCTATTCTAATCCAATCCTCTAGAATATCATCGGGTAGCGGCTCACTTGCTCTTTCACCCATGCCCTCACCCTCGGACATATCAGCCATAGTAAGTGGTCGTGGATGTGGTACACCATACTCAAGAGAGGCCCAGGCCTTGAGAAACGCCTCGCCAAAGCATCTGCCAATAGCCATTACTTCGCCAGTTGATTTCATTGAAGTTCCTAAAGTTCTGTCAGCGGTTCTAAACTTGTCAAACGGCCAGCGTGGAATTTTAACGACACAATAATCGAGAGTTGGTTCGAAAGCGGCTGTTGTCCCTTCACCAGTGATGGGATTTGGTAACTCATCCAAAGTGTAACCCACAGCGATTAATGCCGCCATTCTAGCAATAGGATATCCTGTCGCCTTACTAGCAAGAGCTGATGAGCGAGAAACCCGAGGATTAACTTCAATCACAACATAGTCACCGGTATCTTGGTTGAAAGAGAATTGAACATTGCATCCACCTTTGATATCGAGTCTGCGAATCAAACGCAGAGCCGCATCTCGCAACATCTGATGATCGCGGTCGGATAGTGTCTGTTGTGGGGCAACCACCACAGATTCTCCGGTGTGAACACCCATTGGGTCAATATTTTCCATAGTACAGACAATTATGCAGTTGTCTGCAGCATCGCGCATCACTTCGTACTCATGTTCTTGCCATCCCAAAATACTCTCTTCGATGAGTACTTGACCAATTCTTGAATGTAGAATACCTTGACTGGCAATCTCAACTAATTCACCACGGTTCCATGCCGTACCTCCACCTAAACCACCGAGAGTAAATGCTGGTCGTACGAGTAATGGGAATGAACCGATTTTTTCTGCGGCTGAAAGTACTTCGTTGATTGAGTTGCAAGCGTGAGCCTCACAGATTGGCAATCCTATTTCACTGCAAACCTTGTTGAATAAATCACGATCTTCTGCTTCATCAATCGAGACAAGATTACAACCAATTAATTCAACATCTAATTTCTCCAAAGTGCCATCGTGGGCTAATGCTGATGCTAAATTAAGAGCAGTTTGACCGCCCATTCCTGCAAGTAATGCATCGGGCCGCTCAATTTCTAAGATTCTGCGAATGACATCTGGTAGCAAAGGTTCAATGTAAATTTGGTCTGCCATTTCAGGATCATTCTG
>JACNFL010000043.1 GCA_014384685.1 Methanobacteriota archaeon | reverse complement strand
CCGGCTGCCAGGCCCGTTGCGAGTGGGGACACGACGTCAAGAATTTCAATGCCAGTCCCTAGAGGTGTGTCTGGCGCATCCTTCTGCTTGTTCGGCAGCGGCGCACGTACTGGCCAACGCTGCATAATTGCAATCTCTGTCCCATCTTCAAGCACACAAACAGTTTCTGATACTGTGAAATCGCCACTCTTGATACTCTTAATTGTACCAGTCATGTTTGGAGGAACCATGATTTTGTGGGCGATAGTTTCAGTCTCTTGAACAGTACCAACTACTTGGCCACCCTCAACTTTGTCCCCTTTCTTGGCAGTAGGCTCAAAGGTCCACTTTTTCTCTTGGTCAAGACCGTCTGCATCAACACCTCTGGTGATGAACGTACCCATCTTCTCAAGTAGAATTGGTAGAGGTCGCTGAATCCCATCATAAATCTGGGTCAACAAACCTGGTCCCAACTGTACCGACAAGGTTTGGCCGGTATTTGTAACCGGTTCACCAGGGCGTACACCCGAGGTATCTTCGTACACTTGAATGACCGCTTTTTCGCCGTGTAATTCGATAACTTCGCCCATTAGGCCTTCATCACCGACTCGTACCACGTCGTACATTTTAGCGTTCAATCCAATTGCTGTCACTACTGGTCCAGATATTCTGTATATTTGTCCATTTTTGCTCATTTCTTCACTTCCTTAAATTATTTATTGAGTTTCACTTCCAGAGATCGACGCCAATTGCACTCTTTATCTGCTCTCGCAGGGTGTTATCCTGCTCAGTGCCGATGCCGAGAAACGTCGGTGTTATGCTATCCGACAGCTGGATGCGAAGCCTGTCGGGCATTTTGATAAGGTCAGAAGCGTCAATCACGACGATACCAACCTCCTTGTCATTGAGGAGTTGGCGCAAATCCTTCTCCATCTCCTCATCATTTGGCGGGTTTAGTATGCGAGTTACCCCCGCAAGTTGGAATCCAAGGCTGAATTCTGGTGTGCCTACTACTGCAATCTCCATTTTCATTCCTCCTTAAATTCTTAAATGGGCTTCAATGATTTCATCGGAAAGGCCCGCTGCCCTTCCACGAATCATCATGCGTAGGTTAGAAACCTCGCAAGCCTTTCGTTCTACATAGTTGATGACAGGGAAAGCCGATAGAGGATTCAATGTCGCCATTCTGGTCAACATAACCATGCGTTGATCAACTAAGTTGTTCACTATTGGGTCAAGTGTGCCCTTCTCGCGTGAAGCGATAAGGGCATCATCAAAGCCACTATCGTTGAAATTCTGTGCCCTGCGTAATATCTCAATCAACGCTTCCTCAGTTTCTGCTTCCGCAGCCTGCTTGAGGGTAGTTGAATTGAGAGCATGACCACCTTGCAACATTAATTCGTTTCGTTTATCCGAAGATAGACCCTGCTTTAGGGCACGGAATAAATTAATCACATTTCGATGGTCAATTTCAGTACGCAAGTACTTGAGTAACTGTGGGTGACTACTTGCACCTGCGCGTAACTTTTCAGTAGCGTCATGGTAGTAATGCCTATCAAGAGCATCTTCCAAAGCCATCAAGTTGTTACTATCCTCAACTGATGACAATACCTTACCAAACTTTGTTCCAGACAATGCTGAAACTGCATCAGCAAGGTTGTTTGAATTTTTTACAAGTTCTAACCACTGTTTGTTAGCTTCATTCTCTTCAGGGAGCACTTGACTCGATACTATCTCATCAGATACTCCACTACGTACGGCTCTCAAAGCAGTCTTTACCTTCTGGTAGGTGTATCTCTCTACATAGATAGATACCAAATCACCAAGGTGTCCTTGACAGAATCGTAGTACTTGATTCAAATCTCGGTCCATGTTGTGGTTAAGAGCAGCCTCAACGAGGTCTGCCCCACTGAGACGAGTAGCATACAGGTCTAAATCAGCCCTGTAACCCATTTCAGATATGCTGGAAGCCATGGCATCTGGTTCCTGCAACAATAATTGTCGCATCTGTGTTGAATCAATTAAGCCAGCCTTACGCGCCTTACTGCGCGCAGAGGCATTTTCCCAATTTGACTTACCACGTGATACCGATGCCATAACTAACCCACCATTCACTTAGGCGTCTCCAAAAAGTATTGATGTGACATCTGAGAGACATGAATCCCATGACTCTTCTAAACGACCATCAAAGCGGTAATCAAGAACGACTGAGCCGTCCTTAGTTTCTAGCACAAAACCACCCAAGCCATCAACATCGTTTCCGAAGTCAAAGCCTGAACTGGCCTTTTCCAATGCTGGTCGGTCAATACCAACCGGACGTAGGATCATGCCCTTTTCCGCTTCATCTTTAGCTTGAGAGACAAGTGCTTTGATTAGCCCTGCCCGACCCTTCATACTAGACGAACCAACTTTGTCACGAACTGCTGCCCATGTAGCATCCAACTCTTCTCGCCTAGCGATAAGTTGGGCCTTTTGGTTAGCCTGCCGTGCACTTGCAACGGTTTCAGTCTTAATCTGGGCGCTATCTCGCAAAGCACGAGCATTGATATCCTCGCTGTGCGAATTTGCCTCAGCCTTTGCTTCTTTGAGAATTCCCTTGGCTTCTGTTTTGGCTGCGTCGGTGATACCCTTCGCCTCCTTTTTCGCCGCAGTGGCGATTTCGCTTGCCAACGCTTCTAGCGTCATTTTAGTTCATCCTCCTCCAATTCTCCGATTACGATTTACTCACAACAAGAACATTGCAAGGAATCCGAACAACACAACGGTTTCAGGTAACACAGTAAACAGTAGACCAGTACCGAATTTTGAACTGTCTTCTGCAATCATTCCGACTGCTGCAGCCCCAATTGGTCCTTGTCCAAGACCTGTTCCAATTCCACAACCTGCAAGTGCGATACCCGCACCTAACTTCGCCAGTGTGTTCTTCTCCGCTATTTCGTCAGCGCTTTGTGCACTGGCTACTCCAGCAATCAAGCTAATGCTCATCAAAATAAGCATTAAACGCATTCCTCTTACCATATTCATTTTCATATTTCTTTCCTCCATTTTTTTCCATGCTTTGCATAGGAATCTGATATATTATTGCTCAACCTCCACAGTTCGAGCTGTAAACCCAAATGGTGAGAACTTCTCACCTAGAACCTCATAGAATTGTTTCATCCACTCAACCAAGTGAAGTCGAGCAGCGTGGA
>JACNFL010000044.1 GCA_014384685.1 Methanobacteriota archaeon | reverse complement strand
ATGCACAGTGGTGGGAAGGGTCGTTCAGGCTCAACACGCCCAAATTTTAGTGACTTACCAGAGTGGTCTTAACAAGACGCTTCAAGGGTTGAGTCGCTCATTGGTGAATTGAATGAACAAGGCAATTCAAACGCTATGATAGGAACAATCCTACGTGACCAGCACTCCGTTCCTAGTGTGAAATTACTCCTCGGAAAGTCTGTCGGCGCAGTTCTTGAAGAAGCAGGTAAGACTCGTGAAGTTCCTGAAGAATTGATGAACATGATGCGTAAGGCACAGGGCATCATTGACCATTTAGAGAATAATCGCAAAGATTTGCATAACAACCGTCAACTCAATCTAGTCGAATCAAAGATTCGTCGCACAGCCCAATATTACCAGTCAAATGGTAAATTAGATGTTGAGTGGAATTACAAGCGCGACCAACTACGCTTAATGGTTGAATAATTATAGCCATTTTTGCAAGTGGTTTTTTGGCGGTTGACATTGTCGGGCGGCCATGCGCTCATTATTGGAGTTGGAGGCATTTGCTGCAATTGCCGAAAATCTCCAAACTTATGCGACATCAATTAGCCAATCAGATACTATTACACTGATAATTCCGCCTTCACCCGAAGGAGCGGTCAGTTCGGCTTTTTTAGAGGCGGCTTTGTTAGATAGTGAAATCCCTTATCGCCGCCGTTTTTCTCCTCGCTCTGCAAGTCCTCCATATATTGAGGTGAAAGATGGGGATGCATTGGACAAACCCTCGCCACATCAGCCCAATCAATTTGTCATAACCCCACTCTTTGCTACAGGGGTGAGAGGGCATGATGGAGTAGCCCACAGAGGCGTCCTTTCAACGGTTGCACAAGCAGCAGCCTTGGCGGAATTAATTTCACCCGATGGCAAGAAATCGCGTTCACTTCGGCCATGGTTACTGGCCGGTAATTGGTGGGCAGGGGCACTTGACCAAGGGTATGATCCAGTGTATAGTGCTCTTCGCGACCATTTGCATCAGGAGGGTTCTGTTAGAGTAGTGCCAATTCCGGAGATAGAAAATCCAGATATGACTGGGCTAAAACAGATTGACCTAGAAATTGAGGCAAGTACTCGTGAAACATGGTCTGCGCTAGATGTGGATGCCAAGGCAAACGCGCTAAGCACACTTGTTTTACCGCAGGTGTTGAGTGAAAAGCCATCAACTGCAAGACTCGAAGAGTTGGTGTGGCACCGTATTAAATTGGCAGATTCTGAAAGCGATTTACACACTAGGATGGTTGTAGCGCGTGCAATGTGGGATGGCACTCCGAAAGCAGCATCGGTTTTGATTGACTCAATTTTGTCTAAAGCAGTCTGATTACAAAGTTAGTAATTCAGATTTTATGAGATTTTGAGGCGTGTATCACAGCCATCACAACGTACTCTAACTGGCCTCTTCGTTGTCCTTACAGCAATTTTATCTGCACAGACAGGACATTTAACAACAGGGATTTTTACACGTTTTTTACGAATTCCAATACTTGGCATTATTGTGAAATATGCAGCTTCATCTGCCAGTGCGTCATCTAAACTGATTTTTGGAGTTACAACAGCAACAGCCAACATCATTACACCAGCAACTCCCAAAGCAACTAGCATGAATACTAGAGGTAAGGCGAAGAAGTATGAGTAGCCCCAAACACCAGTGAATAGCACTGATGTCAACCAGAAACCAACTCTTGGTTTGTCTTTGGTCAATTTACGAGCTAAAAAGGTGAAAGCAACAAACATTGCAAATGATTGCAATAAGGTGACAAGTGGTGAATGAGCCAAACTACCGATAACATATGCTACTCGATAATCTGACATCGCATCTTCACCTACTAAGGTAGTTTTTGAGACGGTCACAGTTTCTGTGTAAATGAATCTCTTATGGGAGTAATCTATTCCGCTACCATCTACTGCTGCAGTTCCAACCATCATTGAAGTTTTCAAACGAGCATCAATTGTTAGTTCAGTCCAAAACGGAGTTGCTGATGCTTGTGGTCTAACAAAATTATCGAAAAGAACACTCTTTTCACCTACTTTGATATTCTCAAGTGATTCAATGGTAATCGTGATGGTTGAATCGCTAAATCCGTAATCATCGTTTACATCGATGCTAACGGTTGGTGCTGCTGCTGCTTCAATAGGCTCTACACCAAGTAAGCGACTAGAATCAAGCATTAACCCATCAAACATGAATTGTTTGAGTGAGGACGCCCTCCCTGATAGATAAGTTTCCAAGGCTTGAACTTCAGATGAATCAACTTGTTGATTGTTATGAGTTACTTCCGTTGATGAACTTCCCTGGATCTTTCTCCATTGAGATAGTGAGTCTAGAGAATCATTACCTATGTTGTCTAATCCCCATCTCATCCATGTTGCCATGGGCCCTTCTAGTTCAATTTGGGTTGTTCTATGAATGCGGTCACCGCCTTGGACTTCAGCATCAATTTTGACACTGATTTGACTTCCACCACTTCGTAGTGGTTCATCCGCAGGGAATATCCCATATCCGCTACCGCTACCACCTCCAAATGCCAACACATAGGAAAATCCACCATTGAATGGTTGAACCTGTGACTCTGAAACTGTTAATGAGAGATTGACTTCGTAGACTCCATCTTGAGATGATTCCGGCGCTTGCCAATTTAGGTATACTTGAGCGCCGTCATTGTGCATAGTTGCAACAACGGTGTCAACAACCACTCCATCAATCTTGAATTCGGTTGTTGATTTTTCCCAAATTGCAGCACCATAACCAGAGTGTAGGACTACTGGAATCTGAACAGAATTACCATTCACCACTGCAGGTTGCCAATCCATCTTTACTAAGGGAATGTTGGCTCGGAGATTTGATGCATATTCATCTGTACCCCAAATAAATCTCACTCCTGCTTCATCATCAGGGGAATTGAAGATCAGGGTTTGTACACTAAGTACTACAACAATTAACTCTCCACTAGAGAAAATGTTGCCTTGCTCATCAATGTCTATCGTTACATCAACTGTTCCAAGACCTGGGGTGTATGCTGGATTGGTGTTTGAGGAGCCCGTCCATGACTTCCCCCCTATCTTCACCTCAGCTGAGACATTTGCTTGAACCCCTCCTGCATTTACTACCTCATAATTAACCGAGAGTGTCCAAGTTGAAATTGGATAACTTCC
>JACNFL010000045.1 GCA_014384685.1 Methanobacteriota archaeon | reverse complement strand
TCGTGGCGGTCTTTTGGCTCAAGACGATTTAGAACACTGTCTGCGAGTTCTAGATTGGCTGGATTGGGGAGGTTCCCACTATTATCTGTCACTTCAATGCGGGATTCTGCATCGTTATTCCCGTCATTAAACGAGGTTCCCGCGTCAGTCATGAGTAGGTTGGCTATTGCGTGGGATGATAAACGATTGCCCTAAGGGCAAGGCAGACATGCATGACTTGGCACCTTTCCTGAATTGCCGGGATGATGGGCGGCCACGTCTGATGGGAATCGTAAATGTGACCCCTGATTCATTTCACGCCGCATCAAGAGTCGCTTCTTTAGAAGCGGCAATAACAACTGCACTGGATATGTGGGATGCTGGTGCAGATTGGATTGATGTTGGAGGAGAATCAACTAGACCTGGGGCCCAGCCGGTTCCAATCAGTGAAGAAATATCCAGAGTCATACCAGTGATTGAAGCATTGAGAAATGAACGCCCTAATGGACTGATTTCAATTGATACTCGACATGTGAGTGTAGCTGCTGCCGCATTAGCAGCCGGTGCAAACATGGTCAACGATGTATCTGGGTTGCGAGACCCTGAAATGTTTAATTTAGTGATTGAATCAAAATGTGCAGTCTGCATTATGCACATGCTTGGAGAACCAGGAAATATGCAATCAAATCCTCAATACGAAGATGTAGTCCAGCAAGTTAGTGATAACTTAGTATCAACCGCTAGAAATCTCATTCAAGAAGGGCACCCAGCCAATCTTATTGCCTTAGACCCAGGAATTGGATTTGGAAAAACTTTGGAGCAAAACCTTGCCCTATTAGAAAAAAGTCAACCTTTCCGAGAAGATGAGGGATTCTCCCTACTTTGGGGTGTGAGCAGGAAATCCGTATTTAGGGACCTACTTTCTAGAGAATCTAGTGACCAAAGATTATCTGGGACTTTAGGGGTTGCAGCACATGCGATGAGCCAAGGCGTGGATATCCTGAGGGTTCATGATGTACCTGAGCACCATGACTTGCTAACTGTCCTATCTGAATTGAGTAATTTCTCACAATAATCAAAAATATCAAGTCAATTAAACAGAAAGTAAAGGGGGTAGTTTAGAGAAATGAGTAGCGTCCCTATCGTCGATATTGATGAAAAATTGCGACTTATTGGCACTGCTCACATCAGTCGTGAAAGTGCAGAAGTCGTGAAGCAACAGATTTCTGAATGGCAACCAGATATTGTTGCAATCGAACTTGATTCAAATCGACTTGCACATCTGCAGAATCCTGAAAAATTTGATGATGAAGCGCTTTCAAAGGTTCTGAAAGAAGGACGTACTTCACTATTATTATTCCAAAGCCTACTAGCAATTGAACAGCGGAAAATGGGAATGGAGGCAGGTGAAAGAGTTGGGGTTGACCTCCTAGCTGCTGTTGATGCAGCAGAAGAATCCAACATTCCCATTGAGTTAGTTGATCGTGACATCCAAATTACTTTGAAACGTGCTTGGAAGAAAATGAAATTACGTGAAAAATGGCGGATTCTATACTCATTACTTGCTGACGAGCCTGATGAAGAAGATATTGATGTTGAGGAATTACTTGGAGATGGTGATTTAATCACCCAATTAATGGAAGAACTACGCGCTACTGCCCCTGGCGCTGGTGAAGTTCTTGTTGATGAAAGAGATGATTACTTATCTGGCTCTATAGAAAATTTACGAGGTGAAAAGAAAGTCTTGGCGGTTATCGGTGCAGGCCACATTGATGGGGTCAAAAAACACCTACAGAATAACCAAAAACTCAGCCAAGAAAGATGGGATGAATTACTTTCAGTACCTCCACCCAATCCCATATGGAAGATGATTAAATGGGGATTCCCAGTAATCATTCTCGGATTGTTTGGATTTCTATTAATGCAAGGTGATTATGAAGAATTGCTCACCATTGCATACACTTGGCTAGCTCTCAATGCTGCTCTTGCAGCACTTGGTGCGCTACTTGCAAGAGGGCATCCGTTGGCTATTCTAACTGCAGCATTAGCCTCCCCCATCACATCACTGAATCCAACTCTAGCCGCAGGTTGGTTTGCTGGTGCAGTGCAAATGAAAATCGCTAAGCCAACCTCAAAAGACCTACAAGATTTCTTGAAATTAGATTCTTTTGGCTTATTTTGGAGTAATCGAGTTGGACGCGTCTTAATGGTCACCGCGCTTGCAAACCTTGGATCATCAATTGGAGCATATCTTGCTGGAACAGCAATACTTGGTACTTTACTAGTCTAATATCCTAAAATTCAACAATAACTCCGAGTGGGGATATTGAAGAACCAAGCCCGATTCGGCTACATCATGGTAGAAGAGGTAGTCATAGTCGGGGGAGCAAGAACTCCATTTTGCGAATGGCTCGGTGGCAAGCGTGGGGATGGAAAACCCGGTGGCCTATTGGCTGAAGTTTCTGCCGAAGATTTGGGCGCAACTGCTATTCGCGGTGCCCTAGAAAAAACTGGTACTGACCCAAATGCAGTTGACCATGTGGTTATGGGCTACGCATTGCAGACTTCAGACCAGGCAATTTTCGGTAGCAGACATGCTGGGCTAAAGGGTGGAATACCTCAAGAAGTACCGATGTTAACTCTTTCAAGAATATGCGGAAGCGGCGCCCAATCCATCGTTAGCGGCGCACAAATGATTATGCTTGGTGATGCTGAAGTTGTTGTTGCTGGTGGAATGGAAAACCTCTCTCAAGCACCTCATGTTCTACGAGGAATGCGGGACACATACAAACTCGGAAGACCACCTCGCGAGGGGGATGAATTAGCCAAAGATATGGAGGATTATCTCTTTACAAACCTAGTTGACAGAACTTGCGGTTCCTTCATGGCTCAAACTAGTGATGAGTTGTGCTCACGAAAAGGAGTGGAGCGCGGTGAAGTTGATGAGTTCGCAGCACTAAGCCATCAGCGTACTGAAAAAAGTGTCAAAGAAGGTGTTTGGGCTGAAGAGATTGTTGAAGTTGATACCCCAAACGGTCCTGTCGGGGCTAAAGATGATGACCATGTAGTTCTAGGAACAACTGTTGAAACACTATCAGGACTAAGAACACACTTCGGACCAGATTCACTAGTCACTGCTGGAAATGCATCCGGTGTTGTTGATGGTGCGGCCGCTGTAGTCATCAAGTCGGCC
>JACNFL010000302.1 GCA_014384685.1 Methanobacteriota archaeon | reverse complement strand
CAGAATGCCAATTGGTTCCATTGTCATTGCTAACCTCGACACTAAGTGAAGTCCCAGCAGGGGTGGTTTCAGTCCATTGTGGTTGCAGAGTACCCACTTGAGTACCAGTTGGTATCTTTGGAGAGGTCCATGTCCCTGATGTTGCATATGAGGTACCATATTCCATTGACAGCCACCATGAAACAGCAGTCCCACCTACTAGTTGTAACTTCCAACGCAAATGGTTTCCTGGATTTGAGAAATGAACGGTTTCATTGTTTGTGACTTGGACCCAGTGAGTACCATTGTCGGCACTAACCCAATAATCAACTCTATCACCAGTTGAGGTCGCTGACCATGATGTTTCTAAATTTGCCATTATCACATCATCATTGGTAATAATTGGTTCAGATACCCAACTAGAAGTGCCCGGTTGAGCTGAAATCGGATATGCCCAGCCAGTACCATATTCACGATAATATCGTGCAGACCACATATAGTGATCAATCAATGATAGCCTTGAACCATCGTAATAGAGACCAAAACCACGAGCACTGATAGAACGCTCACCTGTTTGCTTAGCAAGAGTTGTGGATGTGCCACTAATTGCATAGGCTTCCAATCTGTCTTGATAGTAATTGAATTGACTTCTAAAGAAGAACATATTATTGTGAGCTACCAAACCATTTTGCTCGCTATAACTAGAAAAGTAAGAGTATTGTAAATCGGTATTCCTCTCAAAAGTACCATCAGAGTTGAATGTGTAAGGAGTTACGGTATTCCTTACTGCATGAAGAACCCAAATTAGGTCACGGCTTCTGTCATAGGATATTCCTGTATATGGTCCATAAGAGTTCGAAGATAGGTCGTAAGTGTTCTCACAAGTCCACACATCTTCGTAGCGAATATCAAGAACCACCATTACCAATTCACTAATTGATGCGGATTGCCTGTTCAATCCAAGAATAGCATACAACTTCTCGTCATCACTGATTGTCCAATCTCTGAATCCATAATATGCACCCCAAGTTGAACCTGTAGGAGAGGGGATGTTGCAGTTCCCCTCAACTATCGCAACGCTGGAGGCGGTACTGAGGTTGTTAGGATATGTTTTTTTCACCACTTGGTTAAGTGTGGTTGAGGCAAATGTCGAAACATAAGTCCAACCACGATAATTCAAAGTTGCTCCTGCACCTTGATTACCAAATGGTGAGGTGACTGTTCTCTGAGGATTGAATCTTGTTTCTGAGGCATTAGATGTATGAGGTTGACGAATTGAAAAAGAACCATTGTCATTCCAAGCATTTCCGGAAGTTGGCGTTTCATCAATTTGATGCGATGAAAAATTAAGGGTTGAAGAGGCAAGACCTAGAGATATTGAGTCCGAACGTGAGTCTGTATCAACTGAATCTCCAGCCATCCAATCTGCTCTAGAGGTTTGTTGAATCTGATTCCAACCTGTTGAAGAAGCCCCTGAAAGAGTCATCTCTACAGCAGTAACTTCTGCTCCTCTTGGTAAAGAAACTTTGACATTCGTTGCTTTTTGACCACTTTGATAGAGGGCTACTGCCTCATTAGAACCATCTGTAAATGTGTAAATGTGCCTTTGACCTCCTGATGCTTCAGCAACATCACTTGTGAAATCAAGCAAAGGCGCCAGCGAAGAAAGAAGAAATATTAGAACTAGCATTGAAGGAATATGTCTTCTGTTTACTTCACTAGACATGGCGTTCCCTCACCTTATCACAAAATCCCCCCACCTATCAAATCTCCCCCACTAGGTCAAAGGTGACTCTGGCCTACGGCCAGATGTCAATAGGGTTTTTTGATATCATTTTGGAAGGTTTTTCAACGCACCCATTATTGACAAAATCAATGAGCAAAAATTTACAAAATTTAATGCTTTCAACCACTGTTTGTAGTACGATCATCGTAGCGAATTGGAGATGGCCCGTTCCCACGTATCCCATCAAGCATATCATTCTCAATTTCAAACCAATCATTGAGCCAATCCCCATCAGTATCCCAATCGATTGGATTGGTTCCATCGGCGATCATGTCTCCATTGAAATCCAACAGCCACCAACCATACACCATCTCACCTAAACCAGTATTTGGCAAATGGTATTGGTCTCCGAAAACACGGCCCCAATCCGCTGTCCAATCACCCTTCACAATAGGTGTGTCATCAGAACCATTGATTGTAAGATAATCAGTATCATGGTCATCAATAACTAAGGCATAGAGCTCGTCTGTAAGTTGGTTGATTCTAAACATCCTTAGATAATTCCAATCGTACTCATTTGCTCTACCCTTTGCTAGCAAAGCGTTTTGCAATTCCCACCATTCTTGAGGCACTATTTGAATCGGAGGATCTGTACCTGCGATAGTTACAGGCGTCGCTCTCGCTAATGTTGCAGAAGTTATTGATTGATTTGTTAAACCAAAAAATTCTTGGAAATTATTGTAGGGTGTGTAAGTACAACCTGCATTACTACAATCCCAGTTTCCGTCTCTATCCGGGTCTTGAAGTGAATCGCTAGGGTCTGTTGGATCAAATGTAACCCACGTCCAGTTTAGAAGTGGCCGCTCAAGCAGTCCACCATTATTGTGTAAAGGACGCATGGCAATGTTACCAAGGATTGAATATTGTTCCCAAACAACTTCTACCTGCTGATATGATGACCAATTATCATTGGTTTCATTCCAACCATATTTCAATTCATACCAATCGGGCAGCATATCCCAATCAGTATCATTATCAGTAGCATCACTACCATACTTGAACACCTCTCTACCATCGGTCAAATCCCAACTCCGATAGTAATCATCGGTAATCATTGGGTCAAGGGAGTTAGCCACACGAACCATATTGACAGCATCGCCATCGGTATCATTGAGGTCAGGTCTAGTACCATTGTCGTACTCCATCCAGTTAGTGAAGAATAGAGGATTGTTTCCAGGAGCATATTGGTCATCTATCGTACCAGGTGTAAAGGCGTGATTTGTCCATCTACCTTGTTCTGCAGGTGTGTCTTGGCTAGTCCTATCAAACCATCCATCCTCATCTGGGTCGTAATTAACATCAAGTGGGTTAACTGGATTAAGTGTCCAGCGATATTCATTTACCGGCATCACTTCTTGATAGGCACCGTAACAAAATTCCCAACCATCTGGTAAACCGTCCATATCA
>JACNFL010000046.1 GCA_014384685.1 Methanobacteriota archaeon | reverse complement strand
GTGCCCCATCAGAATTTGCTAATGCTGTCAAAAGTTCAATGTAAACTTCTTTTTCGTTAGGAGAAAGCATGTCAACCGCATCAGGAAGCATGCCACTCATATTGACACCTCATTCCACATTGAGAAGGTTTAATCCGTCCTGCATCCAATCAAAACCAGTAAGGACCCAGTCAAGCAATTTATCAATGATATCGTCATCAAGATTCAAATGTCTCGCGATAGTTTCGAGTGCGATTTGTTCTACTTCGTCAATACTACCATCTGCGGCAGTCATCAGAGCAGCATCCCTTAATGCGAGTCTTCCTGATACATCACCTAGGTCTGCTAAACATTCGTCTAAAGTGGGGGGGTTTTTGAGGTATTGTCGAATACTGTTCCTCTGACTTGGGGAGAGAAGGGCGGTTCCGAGGCGTTGTTCAAAAACGGTCATTTCGTCAATGGTTACCTCATCGTCAATATTGATCATGTAAGCCAACAATTTCGCATAAGCGAACCTCTCGTCGCGGGGCAACTCGTGTAGGGTGTCGGGGAGCATGGTGCGGGCAGGGGTGGTTCATCTAACAAACCTACCCCGTAATTCAGTGATTTGAGAGTCAATCAATTTTGCCTACATTCTTTTGCAAAAAACAAATAATTTAAGAAACGAGAGAAAACAAGTTTGCAATTTACATTTGAATTAAATTTAACAATATTTGTCAGTCATCTTGGGTTTCAACATCAGATGGCTTCCCTGTCAGTGTACCGCGCAGTCTTGCATTATCTGATTGTAGCGCATTGAAGATATCGTAATTCACATCTAGTTCTTTTGCAAGCACGCGTAGCGCATTGGAGTCTTTAGGTAAGCACTTTCCTCCAAAGCCGCGGTGGAGTCCAAAGATAGGATCTAGATGAGTGGGCCCAATGGGCTGGGCTTGTTCAGCAGTGATGATATCACTAACTGCATACCAATCTTCATCCAGTGCTTGGCAGATATCGTACATTTGATTGGCGAAAATAACTTTCACCGCGTAAAATGTATTTTTTGTGTACTTTACCAACTCTGCTTGGGTTGGTGTAACTTGGAAGGTTTGGTCTCTCTTTAGAACACCAGCTTCACGGTGTTGTTGGAAAACACGTTCAGCCACATCAGCATGATGAGTACCACAAACTAAGATGTCTTGATTTCCGAAGTCCTCTAAGTGTCTGCGTTCAACCAAAAATTCAGGGCTGTAAGCAATTTTCAGGTGTGGATATTGTTCGTGGTAGCGTTGAGTTGTACCTGGAACTACTGTACTCTTAATGACGGCTGTGAATCCATCAGGAAGTGCATCAAGGGTAGCATCAACGATACTAGTGTCACAAGAACCATCTGTTTCACTCATTGGTGTTGGAACTGCGATGTATGCCATGTCGACGTTGTCTGTAACATCTGCAAGAGTAGTTCCTCTCACGGGGTCGTGAATAAACAATTCATGAGCGTCAGAAAACCAATGTTCTATGGCCCCGCCAACTATTCCTGCGCCGATGATTCCGACCTTCATTGAATAGCGCACTCGGCTTTCTATCAAAAGGATGCCCTTCACCTTCTAAATATAATAAACGAGCGAAGGGTTAGTCAACTGAATCACACCCCACAACAAATAGAGGGTAATGTATGGTTTCTAAAAGAACAAAACAGAAACAAATTGCACGCCTTGAAAGGAAAATTGATAGGTTAGAAAAATCTGTATCCATACGTTTAGGTTCCCATATAGTCAAAGCAATACGGCAACCATGGCGCGCACCATTGTTAGTTTTGACATTGCCTTGGTTGATGTTAAAATTAGGTTTTGAGATGTTGGGAAAAAAACCCCCCCCTGAAACAAAATTTCAATCGAATCCTATTTCTTTTGATGAAATGAATAATACAATAGTAATGTTCCCAACAAATGGTGTGGGTTTTGGGCATTTCACTAGGATGCTCGCTTTGGCTAAGAGATTGAAAAATCAAGATCCCGAACTTGAAGTAATTTTCTTAACAACAAGGCCAACATTGCATTTGCTTAAACCCCATGGGATCCCCAGTCACCATATTTCTGGACCCAACTATTTCAAAAATTTAGATTCGGCAGAATGGAATGCACTAATTGAAGAAGAATTAACACTTTGTTTTGAAACCCATAAACCAAAGATGTTCATCTTTGATGGCGCCTTCCCTTATCGTGGAATGCTTCGATCAATATCGGCGAATAGTACATTGCAAAAGGTTTGGATGCGTAGGGGAATGTTCAGAACAGGTTCTAGTATTCCTGTAGATAGCATTTCTCACTTTGATTTAATTATACATCCACAAGATAGTGTGAAAACTATCGAATCTAAACTTAATCATGATGTTGAAACAATTCACTCACCACCAATTGTATTGCTTGATGAGAATGAACTGTTAGATCGGAAATCTGCCCGAAATCGATTAATGCTCCCTCAAACAAGTAAGGCTGTTTATGTTCAATTGGGGGCCGGGCAAATAAATCAAATTGACAGCGAAGTTCGATTAACCGTTGAAGCACTTATCTCACACCCCAATGTTCACGTTGTACTTGGCGAATCATTGTTAGGAGATCGATTGATGATTGATTTACCACGCGTGCATTTGGTGAGGGATTATCCAAACTCTATGTATTTCCGCGCGTTTGATGCAACAGTTCAAGCTGGTGGATACAATTCTTACCATGAAACTAAACGATTTGGATTGCCAGCATTGTTTTATCCCAATATGAACACAGGAATGGATGACCAACTTGCTAGATGCAAAGCGGCTGAAAGAGAGGGGTGGGGTGAAGTAATTGTTGAACGGAATGAGCAAAGCATCCAGCAAGGAATTTCAAGGTTGCTGAATCACATTGAAAAATTTGTTCCAGATTCAAATGAAAAACTTGAAAATGGTGCTGACAAATTAGCAATCGATATCAAGTGGTATATGGATACAGGAAAGTGTTTCAATGAGGGTTGGATGCTTCCCACTGAAACATTGAATTGGATTCAAAAGAATATCCCCAAGGGGTCAAAAATATTGGAATTTGGTAGTGGTCATGGTAGCCATACGCTTTCTCAAGATTATCAACTTTGGTCAATTGAGCATGATGTAGATTGGATTGGCATTTGTGATTCAAATTATATTTTGGCGAAAATTTGTGACAATCCAATTTCAACTGAAA
>JACNFL010000048.1 GCA_014384685.1 Methanobacteriota archaeon | reverse complement strand
CTCGGAAGGCAACAATATATTGAGCGTAAGAAAGGTAAGGTTGCCCGTCCCCGAGGGAGAGTTTCCGGCAATCCTAAACCAGTTTCTAGGGTTGATCTAAATCGATTAGAAATACCTTCTAACACGATTATTTCTGAACGCAAATCCAAACATAGTTTTTCTAGTGAACCTATTTCAAGAATTGGTACCTTAAAACCGACCGAAGGAATAGTTCCACAGCGTAAAAATACAGAACATAATTCAGATGATGATGTATCATTCCTATGATGAAATTATTTTCATCTCGCTCAATTTTATTAAAATAATTCATCCATTAATTCAAAGACCGTACACGAGAACCATGTAATATGTCCGAGGGAAGAGGAGCATGGTCTCCTTCACAATCTAATTTGAGTAAGGCAATGGCTGTAATGGATGCAGCACAAGCTAGCGGCAATTTATACCGAGAAGGTTTTGGCATGATTGCATCAGAGAATATTGTTTCTCCGATGGTCCAAAAAATCGTTTCTAGTGATCTGCACGGGAGATACGCAGAAGGCCTACCGGGGAAGAGATATTACCAAGGCTGTGATGGTTTTGATACAATCGAATCGATTGGTATCGATTTGGCTAAGAAAGTCTTCAATGCACCATTTGCCAATATCCAATCTACTTCCGGAACAGTTTCCAACATCGGTGCGCTGAAAGCCTTAGCAAAACCAGGGGATAAAATCACAGCAGTCTCGACAGCAGATGGCGGCCATATATCTCATGCTAGAATGGGCGCTGTTGGTCTTAGAGACCTTAATTTGTCAACATATCCTTGGAATGAAGAAAGAATGGAGCCGGATATAGATGGTGCATGTAATTTGATTAGAGATATTGAGCCTAAAGTTGCACTAATTGGCCAATCAGTATTTCTTTTCCCTACCCCATTGACCGAAATTGCTGATGCCGCGCATGAAGTTGGTGCAAAGGTAATGTATGATGGTGCGCATGTATTGGGATTAATTGCTGGTGGAGTATTCCCTGATCCACTGAAAGATGGGGCTGATGTGATGACAGGTTCATCTCACAAAACCTTCCCTGGGCCTCAGGGTGGATTCCTTCTCTCATCTAGTGAGGATGAAAAGTTCCATAGAAAGTTGAATAATTCAATATTCCCTGGCGTATGTTCTTCATACCATCTTCATCATGTAGCTGGAAAGGTAGTTGCATTGGCAGAATTTGAAGAATATGGGCAAGCCTATGCACAAGATACAGTGGCAAATGCAAAAGCATTCGCATCTGCATTGGCTTCTGAAGGTTTTGATGTATTGGCTGAATCCAGAGGCTATACGGCTACTCATCAAGTTTTGACGCGCCATGGTGATCTAGATTCAGGCGCTGGCGCAAAGGCTGCGAGATTACTAGAAGAAGCAGGAATTATTACCAACATGAATATGCTACCAGGAGATACAAAAGCGCTATCTCCATCCGGTTTGAGACTTGGTGTACAAGAATTGACTCGTGTTGGCATGGACCAAACCCAAATGGAAGAGGTCGCAGCACTTTACGCAAGAGTACTCATCAAAGGTGAAGATACACAAAGCGTCAAGAAGGATGTGAAACAATTAAAATCACAGTTCCAAACGATTCGTTATTGCTTCAATGAGGATAATCTCAATGGTTACCCATTTTGAACATCACATAGTAACAGTCAAAGAAGATTTTGATAAGGGGGTAGTTATGCCCTTAGTCGATGGTGAAGATGAACCCATTGATTATGAATTGAGTAAAGCACTTGAGAGTATACTCAAGAAAGATTTGAATGGGCATATATTTGATTCAGATGGCAATCATCTTCTGTTATGGAAGGCCATGGAATTTGAATCTTGGTGGATTCATTTTGAAAAAATAATAGGTGTTCCGATGGGAAGGAAACTGGTAAACGCAGCAACCGATGAAGAAGAGTTTCATATAATTAATAATAATCAATTCAATGTAGGTGGTTTTTTCAAAAAATCTCGCAGGAAAAGGGTAATTGCATCTAGATGGCTACAATATGGATGGGGTGAATTGCAAATAGATGATGAGCAAATATTTACTCGAACGATCGCTCCTTTTACTGTAGGAGTTGCTTTGGCTGCTATTGAGTATTACAGGGATAGTAGGTTCAAGGTTTCTTGGACTCAGCCAAATTCCGAATTAATAATTCTAAATCTAAAAGAAGAATCTCGCGATATTTCTCCTTCAAAGAAAGTTAGTGAATTTACTTGGACAAAGGATTGCCATTTTAATTATTCTCCGCTGCTTGAAGTTGGCGACTTTCAAGTGGTCAGAAAAAATGGCGGGTGGGATTATGAAGGTGAAAGAATGGTTTTTATTCCAGCCAATATATTGACTCGATTGCTATACAATACACAGTCAAGAACATTGAATATAGGTGACGAACTATCTCAGTCTGTGACTTTTGTTGGACTAAATGATGCAGAAAAATCAACATTTCTTTGTACTGTATTTTCAATGGCTAATGTAATTGAACAAAGCGAGCGACCAATATACATTCTTTCAGATTCCGAGTGGATTGATAAGTGCCAGCATCTTTTAGGAAAGTTTGGTTTTATTTGTCCTACTGAAGTATCATCAATTAATGAAAATGGGGGGGTTGAATTTTCATTTAATCACTCGCCAACTCTTCCATTTTCAGTTGGAGCATTGATGGCATTTTGGCAAAGAGCTCATGGCAAAATTGCTAAAATGGACATTATTTTCTCTGAAAAGCAATGTTTCGTCAAGATAAGTTCAAAGTTAGAGTATGTTTAGTCTCATTTCGTTAAAATAGCAGCATTAATCGCTTTTTTGGCTATAATTTGTCTAATATATCTCATTAAAATCTAGTTCTCTATGAGCATTTTTGTGCCCATCCATAGTTAAGGTCTATAACCGATACATAGAGTCGGGGATTTTGTACGTATGTGCAAGGGGTTTCTAATGTCTCTAACTCACAACCAAATGGCCTATGTAGCAATCGTTTCAACTCTAATTTTTGGTTCCCTTTTTGTTGGCGTCTCCGGATACTATCAAACCAGCGAATCTATCGGTCAATTCGATAGTGCAGTAGAAGAGGATTTGTATGGAAAAGGCACGACTAGTTCAGATGCTTTGGATTCAGCTGGCGATGGGCTTGCGGAGTCTCTAGAATAGACTCACTACGGCACAGATCCTTTCGATGAAGACACTGATAA
>JACNFL010000079.1 GCA_014384685.1 Methanobacteriota archaeon | reverse complement strand
TGCGGATCAGTGTGTCTGCTCCACCAGCTGCATCGTTTGCTGCGTCATCTGCGTCTTCTGCTGTGTAGGTGTTCAGTGTGCTAGCTGAGGTATCTGTTCCCTCACTTGCTAGGCTGTTTGCCCACACGTACAGTACTCCGGCCAACACGACGGTGATTGCTACCATTAGGATGGTTGCGATAACCGGGCTGACTGCCTGCTCATTCTTCTCGTTATTCATCATTTTTAGTCCTCATTCCCCCAGCGGGGGTATCTTCGCCTATGACGCCTATTGATATTAAGGTAACTGCCGGATTGAATCGCGAGACGCCCATTCCTAAACGCATCACTGCTCTAATGTTAGATGGGTATTTAGAATATCCTGCTAGAAAATATAACATCATCGCACTAGTACAATTTTTTTGTAGAGTTTCATCAACAAGTGATTTAATTTCAAATATAATTCAGTATAATGTGGTCACGATTTATGGCCTAGCCCATTCGTCAAAAAAGAAAGGTGAACAGGGAGAGAGGTATACGTAGAGGGGATGGGATGCACACTCGACGAAGAACACTCAACGGCCCTGTTCACAATAGCCCTTACAGTGATGGCATAAAATCGTTTTCAATTGGAGATACTCTGATTTTGTCTTTGTGAGGCTGTTATTCTACAACATAATTTATTCAATTGTGAGAATTTCAGCGCCGCCAGGAGCAATCCATACAGTGTGTTCGTATTGACTAATCAATCCTCCATCTACACATCTTAGCATGTTGTATGTTTCAAGGAATCGAATGTTGATTAATTTCTTTGTCAAAGCATCCCATTTACTTTGTAGGCTTTCTTCGTTTTCATTTGGAAACGGTTTTTTTAGCAACGGGAATGCCCATCTTTCTGCAAATGGTAACTGGTGATATCGTTCTTCTAGATATCTTGCCATTGTAGCTCCCAATGGCTTCAACTTGTTTTTTGACAAAGCCTTCTTTACTGAAATATCACCTGTTATTCGCCAAATATTGCTTGAATTCCTAGGTGCTACATTTTCTATTAATCCCTGTTCACCTGTAGTGTTGAACGGTTCGACTGCAAAAATTCCACCTTGTGTGACTTCACCCTTGAAGGATGGGTTATCGGGTCCACAAGCATACGATGGAACCGAAGTACCAGCGTGTAAATTGAAAGTTTCAAGTTGATGGCCACAGAGATTACTGATGGGTGCGAACCCCGCATCGGTTTGAGCCTGTTCAGCAGCAGCCCCCACTTCATGCCAAGGTGTACCGGGGTGCATCTTCTCGATTGATGCATCCCTAGCCTCTATTGAAGCCTTGATTTGATCGGTGTGTTTGTTACTATTACCTACCTCTAGTGTAAGGGCATTATCTCCAATAGCACCTTTTACATGGACTCCAATATCTAGTTTAACTAAATCTCCTTTTTTGAACACCATATCCTGTTCCCAACCAGGTGGGTTACTTTCATTGTGGTCGGTTGTGTAATGTGCGGCAATATCATTCACTGCAATTGTTGTTGGGAAGGCAGCTTTGCCACCATGACGGTGAATATAGCGTTCAGCAGATTCAATGACATCATTCCAACTTGCTCCTGGTTTGATTTCATCTTTGATGGATTCTAATGCTCTACGAGCAACATGCCCAGCATCACGCCAGATTTTCAAATCTTCTTCATTGACCATGAATTCACCTCCGTTTTACTGATGATACCTTCTCTGAGAACCTGTAATTGCTCACCCGATGTGAGGGTGGCGTAGTCATCACATCGTATCAACGTAGTGGGTGGTTCATTTGAACAAGTACCAGCAATGAATGCTATCGGACTCATCCCCAATGCCTCCGCAGCCTTTTGACAATCTGCCACAGGTTTCACTCCACTAATGTTCGCACTAGTTGCTGTAAGTGGTCCAACTTCTCTGAGAAGTTTTACACAAATTCCTGTTGTAATGATACGAATAGCAATGGAATCACCCCCAACTCGTTTGTCAAGAGTTTTGAGTGCTGGTAGGATTAGAGTCAATGTTGATGGCGGGAAATCTTCAAACAATTTCCTCGCTTGTTTTGGAATCTCAACAATTTCACTTGCTTGTTCTAAATCAGCCACGGCTAGAGACACAACCATATCATCCCCTCTCTGTTTTAATCTGAATAATTCATCTAGAGCATCTGAAGTAGGTTTACAACCAAGAGCAGGTAAATTTGGGGTTGGATAAATTATCGGTAGACCCTGATTAACCCTGTCAACTAAGGCTTGCCAATGTGAGTCATCACCGCTCATAACAGGAGACCGTCGTGGCATCCCCTCTTCAAACAAACCGTCAAACCCGAGATTTCAACGTAGCCAAGTTTCAACATGTGTTTGTGCGATTTCATCAGCAATTTGCTGATCTGCTGTTTTAATCAATAACTTTCCGCTTGGAAAAAGTGTCAAGTTGACTGAACCAGAAAACGTGTAACATAATCGATTTTTAAGTGTGCATTCCCAGCCTGAAGCGATAATTTTTTCAGCAACCTCATTCATTTCAATTGGGTCAGAGGAAGAAGGTTGAACTTGCCAAGCGGCCCGTCCACTACAAATTTCCAAGAGGTATTCTCCCACCTCAAATACTCCCCCTCATTTTTTCTTGCATAAGTGTTAGGTCACGAGCTGCAATGACCGCTTTTTTCTTGGCGATTAATACCCAACCTACAAACAATACAAACAGAAAACAAGAGACGATGTTTACATGATGATAAAATGCAAGAAATTGTTCCTCATCAACATACTTCGAAATACCTAGGACATCTAAGAAAAGAAATCTACTCAAATCCTCCATTGTTAAAATTGAAGGCAAACCTTGCCTCAATAGCCAGGGTTGAATGTAATCATCTATCAATATTGCAGCAGGACCAGCAAGTAGGGTTATCCATCGCATGAAAGCAACAATTCTCAATACTTTGAATCGCCCTTTTAATTCTTCATCAATTGGCGTAGTAGAACTATAATTTTCCAATTCTTGGTTCACTCAACATTCACTCCATCGGTTTTTTCAATTTCGCTCGATTCGGGTGGGCCTTGCGGTGGACCTTGTGGAGGACCTTGTGGAGGACCTTGCGGGGGGCCTTGCGGTGGACCTTGTGGAGGACCTTGTGGAGGACCTTGTGTGGGGCCTGGTGGAGGTCCTTGTGGAGGCCCCTGCGGGGGGCGCTGCGGTGGGGTCATCCCACTAGGTGGCGTCACTC
>JACNFL010000050.1 GCA_014384685.1 Methanobacteriota archaeon | reverse complement strand
ATGGGAAAGAAATACTTAA
The DNA here is from genome assembly GCA_014384685.1 of Methanobacteriota archaeon. Next base: position 3,199 of record JACNFL010000050.1, on the reverse strand, counting down.
GAATGCACGGAGATTCTGCGAAATAGCAACAAATAAGCAACGTTTTACATCGATTCGGAAATTTTGCCAGGAAATACGGTTTGTTGACAATAATCGCTTAAAGAACGGTGTGCGCACTTCCTTTACGACACAGAATGGGGAATTAGATGCTGAATCCATTACATCAAAAATTCGCTTCTTAAAGTTCCGATTAATCATATGCAATTGTGGCTTACTTCTAGTTTCATTACCATAGACCATAATGTCTTGCTTACCCTTGCCAATCTTGCGTACCGCATAACCAAGACCTCCGGCCATGGCAAAACTATTGGAATTAGCAGCATCTGAATCACGAATACTTATACAAGTTTCACTTCCAATGGTTTTTAAATTCATTGTTAAATTATTTATCTTGAAGCGTTTCACACCGGTTTTACCAACAGGCAAAGGCTCCAATGGGTTGGTGAAGTTCAGTTTTACAGTCTTGTTTGCTTGCCATGTGCGGCGACGGGGTTCGACGACAACATAAGTAACAACCAATAAAGCGATAATCGCAATCACACTTAGCCCCATGGGCGTACCGAGAATTGCAAGCCCGTATTGATCTGGACTTGCTTCCCCGTGAATTTGAATCTCAACATTTTTTCTTCCAACTAATCCAATATCCGTTGGTTCAACTGAAAAGGTGAAGTCAAAGTCGGAATCGATATCAGTTCCATATGGTGATTTCACCACAGCTCTAACAATAACAGATTCGCCAACCTGCAAATCACAAATTACTTCAAGCCCATCATCGGGATTACAAATATGGGCAGGGTCATCTGTTTCAATAGTTACAATCCATCCCCTCAAGCCTTCGCTGGTGAATATTCTAACTTCGCTTGGAGTGTTTCCGAGGTTGCTTATATTGGCTTCAATTACTGCTTTTTGCGGGTAAACAATGTTTTGCTCGCTATCGGTTGTCAACTCAAAGCCGATTTTACGAATTGTTTGCACCAATACGTTGAACGAAGTTGTTGAAGTTGATGCCGAATTGTGAGAACTAGAACCAATAATATTCAATGTACTTCCATCGCCATTGGTTGCGCCGCCAGAGATAGAAATTTGGAGGTTAAGTGCGACTTTGAATACACGGGCCTCATGAGTATTTACATCGCCATTTGCGGCAATCCAATTATTTGCCCCATTTTCTGCGCATGACTCGTCACAACGAGATGTATAGTCACACAAATGAGTTGCTGAATTAGAGTCTATTTCAAAGGCCCCTAATTCAAGATTCCACACCCCATAGGCCTTTGGTACACCAAAAGACCCACCTAGTGAATTGAGGTCACTCCACACATTTGTATCGGGATTTAGAACTTCAACACTCCGCGAACCCATTCCTTCAAGCCCAACTAAATTTAATACTGCATTATCTCCAAGGTCTCCAGTATTTTCAACCCAAAGAGGTATTGTAAAGTCTCCACCTGGAGCCACGGTCAAGGATGCTGGGCATGCATTGGAAAGCATGCAACTCCAATCGACATTCAAATAATCTTCAAGACCTTCAGCACATTCACGGTCTTCACAAGTTGCAAGGCTTACAGCCATTGAATAATTTCGGTTTGAGAGAATTGCTTTGAATTCTTTTTCCCGCTGGTTATCCGGAATTCCATCTCCATCATCATCACCAGAATAAGAATCATCTTTGTTAATGACGCGAACTGTTAATTTTGTCATATCGAGTTCTTCCTCCCCTTCAATATTAACAACGAGATTAATTGTTGCTTCAGAAAAAGCAGGGATATCAACTTCAATTATTGGTGCTTCGCCCTGTAAGAAATAGGTATTCCATTCCGGTTGTGCGGTTTGGCTGGTTACTATGAAACGGAAGGTGTCTTTGATATTTCCATTGTTCATCACCAGAATTGGGAAGTGAACATCTTGACTACTTCGCCCAGTTTGGTCTCCGATGTCTAATTCACCCAAATCCCAAGAATGAACTGGCTTTACAGTAATTGTAAGATTCATCGTATCATACGGTAGGCCGCCATTGGTGGCGCCAACTGATACTGAAATGATAATCGCATCATCTGCCAGTGCGTTGAAAGGGGCTGTAACTTCAAGTTCAACACTTCCTGAACGACTACTTCCATGCCTGCTTCCGACTGATACGGATGACGAAGAAAGACTAACTCCCCACCCAGTTGGTGGTGCGCTTGTTGTTAGTTTGAGGGTATCTGCACCATTTCCTTGATTGGAAACCGTTACCGTCACTGTACCATTGCCTCCCGGTTCTACATTTGAAATTGTACTACTGGAAAGGGAAATAGTTGCGCCATGAGTTTGACCGACTAAGATGCGCAATTGAACATCGCAAAGAAGAGGGCCAGATGATCCATCATAGCCCTCAATATTCACAATATGCTCGGAACCAGCCTCAACAGAATCATCTGGGCTCACGGTAATCTCAAAGGTAAGTGGGTTTGTCCCAGTACCACCATAGCCAATGTTATGCATGCCCATTTCTTCAATGTCCACCCATGAAGCCTTACTTCCGGTTTTTGCGGTTTTAAGGCTGTAATCGGTGTTTCCAGTATTGGAAAAGGTAACTGAAGTAATTCCAGACTCATCGGGATTTACCGACATAGTTGCATCGTTAATCGCAACTTCGCAAGAATGAATTTCGGGGATTGTGAGGTCCAAAATTTGGTCATCTGAAGAGCTTTGAGTGGGGTCGTTTTGGACTTGGGCGTGTAAATTCCAACAATATTTACTCGCTTGTGAACCGGCAGGAACCTCAACTCTGACTTCCACCCATTCACTGGATTCGTTATCTAGATTCAGGGTTGAAGGCTCAACTGAAGTAGTTAGGTCTGAGATATCACAACCAGGGCCTCCTTCGTCCTCAAGGGTCAAAGTGATGGTTTCATTTACCCTACCTGTGTTTTCAACTTCAACATCAAACTCATAAACTGCTTCCCCACCCCATTCTTGGCTTGGGTTATCAATTTTCAAATCAACCCCATAGAGTGGGCTTGATTCGCCATCATCGCTGATCGTTGTTACTGTTGCTTCCTCTTGAGCGGGTGCCCCAGGTTGGTCTGGCGGAGTTACTTGCTCGTTTGCATTTGCCCTTACTGTTGTATCGCATTGGTCAGTTGCTCCTTGAGCAAGGGTGACATTCATCGTTGCCTCACCGGTTGCACCTGGTGCAATTACACCAGGAATTTGCGTA
>JACNFL010000051.1 GCA_014384685.1 Methanobacteriota archaeon | reverse complement strand
GAACGCGTGCGCCCCCGATAATGAGGAAAGCCCTAACATGTCAGCATCTTCATCAAGAACTGTCCTAACAATTTGTTCAGGAGTTCTTCGTAATCCGGTGTAAATCACCTCATGCCCTGCATCACGCAAAGCCCGCGCCACAACCTTTGCACCACGGTCATGGCCATCTAACCCCGGTTTGGCAATCACAATACGCATGGCTACCCTCAACCTCGTGGAAATGGCGTCACCCTTTCAATTGGTCGTATCTCCTTTTATGAGCAGTCAAATCCCCTGCAATTTTCCGCATAGTCTATTGGCTAGCGTGGTCACCTGCGAGTTGAGCGGGATGGAGTCGACTGAGGAAAGACTTGATGATTTGCGCAAACGCAAGGCAATTGCGGCCGCAGGTGGAGGAGCTCAGAGAATTGATGTCCAGCACGCAAAAGGCAAGATGACAGCCCGTGAAAGATTGGAATTGTTGCTGGATGAAGGTTCATTTCAAGAAATTGATTCATTGGTTGAGCACAGGTGCCGTGACTTTGGCATGGACCAAAATGTAATCCCTGGTGATGGTGTTGTCACGGGACATGGGTTAATTGACGGACGACCAGTGTTCTGTTTTGCTCAAGATTTCACAGTATATGGCGGCAGTCTTGGAGAAATGCACGGACTAAAGATTTGCAAAGTTCTCGATATGGCAATGAAAACCGGTGCCCCAGTAATTGGGCTCAACGATAGTGGTGGCGCTAGAATTCAGGAAGGTGTTGCAAGTTTAGGCTCATACGCTGAAATTTTCTTCCGTAATGTTAGAGCAAGTGGCATCATTCCTCAAATTAGTATAATCATGGGGCCTTGTGCAGGGGGTGCAGTCTACAGCCCCGCTATCACTGATTTTGTTGTCATGGTAGACAAAACAGCCCACATGTTCATCACCGGCCCAGAAGTAATCAAAACAGTCACTAATGAAGAAGTTAGTTTCGAAGAATTAGGTGGTGCTTCAACACATGCCTCACTTTCAGGAGTAACTCACTTCACAGCATCAGATGATGAAGATGCACTTGAATTGACTAGAAACCTAGTATCACATCTGCCACAAAATAACCTAGAAACTACGCCAGTCAAACCCACAAACGACCCGCCTTCGCGTAAGTGTGAGAATTTACAAAATATTGTTCCTGACGATTCTCAGAAACCATACGATGTGATTGATGTAATAAGTGAAATTGTAGATGATGGTGCATTCTTAGAAGTTCAAGCGGAGTTCGCACCCAATATCGTTGTTGGATACGGTAGACTAGATGGAAATACGGTGGGAATTGTTGGTAATCAGCCAAAAAACCTTGCCGGATGCTTAGACATTGATGCATCGGTGAAGGCTGCTAGATTCATCCGCTTCTGTGATGCGTTTAACATACCCCTACTAACCATGTTTGAGGTCCCTGGATTCTTGCCGGGAGCCAATCAAGAATGGGGTGGAATCATCCGTCATGGCGCAAAATTACTCTATGCATATTCAGAAGCAACCGTCCCAAAATTGACTGTCATTATGAGAAAAGCCTACGGTGGAGCCTACGATGTGATGTGCTCAAAGCATATTCGAGGAGACTACAACATTGCATGGCCAACTGCACAACTTGCAGTAATGGGGGCAGACGGAGCGGTACAAATTATCCACCGGAACAGAATCAAATCTGCCACCAACCCCGACCAAGAAAGAGGGAGATTGGTTGAAGAGTATGGAGAACTTTTCGCTAATCCATACAAGGCAGCATCCCTTGGATATATTGATGATGTAGTTGAACCACGAGAAACTCGGTCTAAACTGTGTAAAGCTCTTGGGATGTTGCTAGATAAACAAGAGGAACGACCTGCTAGAAAACACGGCAATATACCCTTATGAGGTGAAAATATGGAGGAAGAGTCGTACAGCGATGCTCTAAGCAAGATTCTTCAATCTGCGCGTGGCCCTCTCACAGACATAGAAGATTTTGACTTACCTAAGATCACGGTAACTTCTGATTCAATAGATGAAACAGCAGAATCACAAACTGAAGAGAATGGAGCAGACCGAACCAACCTAAGGCGCTTAGCCGCAGTAATGGCTGTATTATCGATGCAAGCAGATAGAAGCGAATCAAAATCAGATATTGGCCGCCAACTAGGTAGTGCTTGGGCCCAAGACCACCGCTTATCGGCAATGGGATTACCTGGACTAGCATATAGTAGAGCGAAACGATCGACTTGGAGGTGATGTGAATGAGTGAAACGCACAAAGTCACTATCAACGGCGAGGTTTTTGAAGTCAAATTGGAACCTGATGGCAATTCATGGAAAGCCACTGTCGAAGGAGAAACTTTCAATGTTGAAGTTGAAGGAGATACATCTCAAACAATTACAAAACCAAAACGCTCAGGAAAAAAACGCAAAAAGTCTGGAACTGTTTCAAGTAGTATTCCGGGAAAAGTCATCACTGTAGAAGTTGAAGTTGGCCAAGAAGTTGCAGAAGGTGATGTGGTGCTAATTCTTGAAGCTATGAAAATGCAGAATGAAGTGGCGGCCCCAATTTCCGGAAAAATCACCGAAATCAACTGTAAATCTGGTGAAAACATTGAAGCAAACCTTCCTTTGGTTGTTATTGAACCACCGGCAGACCCAGAAAACGAAGCGTAAGACAAATAACCATCAACTGTAAAGATTACACTGGGGGCGACAAATATGACCGATGAATCAAATCCGGAACAGACAACCGGCCCTCGTTGTGATTATCCCGGTTGTGAAGATGTAGGTGATATCGTTAGTCGACTCTCCCCCGAAGGTTACTTAGTAGCAACCGGCAAGAAAGCATACTCATTTCGAGAGGCGTATCGCCGCTTCCATTATTGCCAAGACCACCACAGTGAACTGATGTCAGGTGTGTGGAGTAGAATCACATTTGATTCAGATAAAGACGATGTTCATGTCGCCCATACTGACATCTGACATGAGTAATGGGTAGCGTCTGAGGCGACCCACTGAAAGCCCATTGATTCAGAAATTGTGAGTGCGTGGGTGTTATGGTGACACCCTTTGCTTCACTGCATACAGTTTGATTCAGTCTTTATCCTGACGAACTTTTGCATAGATAATCCATGCCGGAACTACGATTACAAGATACAATCCAAGAACCCATCCAGTGAGTTCCAAACCGTCCATGACCTCTTCCATGACACCTGCCCAACCAGCTAAGTACACGGCTTCGGAGGGA
>JACNFL010000248.1 GCA_014384685.1 Methanobacteriota archaeon | reverse complement strand
TCACAAAACAATTGAAAGTGGTGATTGAATAATGAAAAACATGAACAAATCTGCGATTATTGCCATCTTAGGACTTATCCTTTTAGTGGGCTCGAGCATGACCCAAGTAAGTGCAAGACCAACTGGAATAAGCAACGTGCAATTTGGTTGTACCTGCCATTCCGGAAGCGCTACTGAAGGAGTAGTGGTTACCCTTGATGGTGTACCAGATAACTACAATGCAGGAGAAACATTGACCCTTACAATAACCATCACGGGTGGTCCTGAAGCGGGTGGAGAAAACCATGGTGGTTTCAACTTAGATGCGAGCGCAGGAACGCTAGCACCTTTCGATAATACCTCACAACTCATGGATGGGGAAATGACTCACACGGGGTTTGGAAATGACCAACGAACTTGGCAAGTCAATTGGACTGCGCCAGCAGATAATACCACAGATATCACCTTCACAGCGCATGGGAATGCAGTAAATGGCGATGGCTCGGCTAGTTCGGATGACAAGTGGAACAAGGTTGTGGTGACCCTTGCTGGTGTCGCCCCACCAGCAGGAGATTCCGACCCTAACGATGGCCAAACACCTGGATTAACGTTGATGGCAACGCTTGCGATTGTCTGCCTAGCGGGGATTGCAACCAAAAAACGCCGATATTAGGTATCCATGATGCGATCACCCGCATCACCTAAACCAGGAACAATGTATCCTTGCTCATTCAATCTCTCATCAATCGCTGCCATCCAGATTTTGACATCAGCGTGTGCCGCGCGCAAGGCGGCAATCCCTTCAGGTGCGGCAATCAATCCAATAAATCGAATATCAGAAATTCCAGTCTCTTTCAGCCTTGAAATCGCCGCAATTGCCGAGCCACCGGTAGCCAACATCGGGTCAACAACTAGAGCCAAATCCACATTTGGCGGAGTAGGCAATTTGTCATAATAGTAAACGGGCTCAAGAGTTTCTTCATCTCTAAACAGACCAACGTGGAGAACCCGTGCCATTGGTAACATTTCATGAGCAGTATCACTCATCCCAAGACCTGCCCGAAGAATCGGTACTATGCCTATCCTTGGGGCTATGCTCTCCCCTGAGAACGAAGTAAGTGGGGTTTCACGCTCATCTTTAGTGGTGGAAAGGTCACGTGTAGCCTCAGACATCAAAATCTGGGTGATTTCACGAGCTAAATTACGAAACAATACCGACGATGTCTCACGATCTCGCAGGCGCGTCAACTTGTGCGCTATCAGCGCGTGCTCTGGGACTACAACCATTGAATCTGATTCATTCACCATTTTTTCACCTCAATTTTTCTTTTCATAATTGAAAGCATCAGGTAGCAGTTCCCCAAGTTGCCACACTTTACCAACTTCGCCTTCTGGTGTGGCACCTATCACTTCGATATCTCGGCAGTGGTCCCACAATAGTTGCCTACAAGCCCCACATGGGCCGAGGGGGTGACCACTATCACCATCAAAGTCTAGTTGACCTTCTGAATCATGTTGAATACCGACTATCGCAATACGCGTGAATTCTCTTTCACCCTCGGAGAGAGCTTTGGTTAGTGCCACCCTTTCTGCGCAAATTGTTAGGCCGTACGAGTCTGATTCCACATTACAACCTGTGAATACCTCACCTTGTGCGGTTTCTAATGCCGCACCCACATGGAAATTAGAGTGCTGTGCTACCGCGTTTTCGCTAACCTTTAGAGCAAGCGCAACCAATTCTTCACGGCTGTTTTTGGTTGTTGAATCCAGCCTCAGTCTCCCCCCTTGCATGTAGCGTGTAGTATCCTCAGACTTGAACCAAACGGATGGGTCACAGCCCATGTTCTTCATGGCTTGACCGTTTAATTGAAGTCGGATAGGTGGTCGCCAAATCACCAAGCAGGGGTACCCGAGTGGTCAAAGGGGCTGGGTTTAGGTCCCAGTGCGTAGTGCTTCGCAGGTTCAAATCCTGTTCCCTGCACCAAATTATTTTACTGAAAGAAAGGGATGTTCCCTTTACAATAATCAATGATTAATCACTTTTAGGCAACTCTGCGGAGGGTTTCTTTCTTAACCCACGCATCTCGTCAAACGGTTTAGAGGAGTTCAGTTGACCAAGATAGGTATACTCGGACTTGGCAATTGGGGCACTGCGTTAGCCAATATTTGGGCTAAAGATGGACACTCGGTAATCGGCTGGACTGTAGAGACTGAAGTATACGAGTCAATGGTCCTCAACAATGTCAATGAAAAATATCTACCCGATGTGGAACTACCTGGCGTTGACGCTACTCTTGATATTGGCGAGGTTTGTGACGCATCTGAACTTCTCATTTTAGCGGTACCATCTGGTGTAATCCTCTCAGTAGTTGACCAACTTCTTCCTCATCTCAGACCATCCCATGTCTTAGTCGACCTCGCTAAGGGAATTGCGCCCGAAGAGGAAGGAGAGAGCGGCCTAATTTCAGCCGCTATTGAGAAGCGACTGAAAAGTGCTGATCTTTCTAACCCAGTTGTTGTATTAACTGGCCCAACCATTGCACCAGAAGTTGCTCGCGGGGTCTTGACAAACGCATTGGTTGCTGCTCACGACCGCTCAGTTGCTGAAAGAGTAGCGAGTAGGTTGTCAACAGATTCTCTCGTCCTCAAGGCTGCAGACGACCCCGTTGGAGCAGAATTATGGGGCGCTTTCAAAAATACAATTGCCCTTGCTTGTGGAATTGTTGATGGATTACGCGATGGCATTGGTGGTGATAATCTGAAAGCAGCATTAGTGCCAATTGGCTTTGCTGAAGGCAGAAAATTGTTGATTTTACTCGGCGCTGGAGAAGATACATCACTTGGACCAGCCGGTTTGGGTGATTTGTATGTTACAAGCACTTCTCCACGTAGCCGCAATAGAACACTTGGACAAAAACTCGGTGAAGGTAAAACCTTGGAAGAGGGTTTAGCAGAAATGCACATGGTTGCTGAAGGGGTTCGTGCCGCACGGATGTTCCGCAAGCGAGCAAACCAAGTTGGTTGCCCTGCCCCATTTATCGAATCCCTCAACATTCTGTTAGATGGCGATATATCTGCAGAAGAGTGTGTTAGACGTATGGTTGAGCAAAGTCTCTGAGTTCCATTTGTGCATCTCAACTACACTCTAGCCAATCAAATATACCAAAGGGGAGATACCTCTCCGAGATACATGGCGATGGAGGATTTGTCTCAGTTGGAGCGGCGACTGTTTGAGTGGATCAAGAAATCTGACTTCGAATCAGTTCCATGG
>JACNFL010000052.1 GCA_014384685.1 Methanobacteriota archaeon | reverse complement strand
CTCCCCACCTGCTATTTGCAGGCCGCCCGACCGACCCACCCATTATGAGGCTTGCTCATTCTTCTTCGCTCTCAAAAGAGGTCGTTTCTAACTCAAGTAGTGGGTCAGATGGTGTTTCTCTGCCTGTCACAAGGGTCAAAAGAATACCAAAACTAGTGCCCAATGAAAGAAGAATAGCAAAATCTGCAGTCATCATACGAATGGCGCCAATAGAAAATTGTGACCACACATCCGTTGCTACGCCTGCAACGGTCATTCCGGAGTCAACAAGCAAGCCATACAACAAGGCACCAACAACTGCTGCCAGTAATGTTCCCAGCGCCTGTTCAACCAATTTTGCATGTTTATGCGATAATGCCAGAGTTATCAAAAATAGCGCGGTATTTACGAAAATAAAACTAATTATTGCAGAGTGTGTGAACCTTGACAAAATATCTACATCCCCAACTTCTCCGCGAACTTCTAAATGGATATTAGCAATGAAAATTAACACTGTCAGAGTCAACACAACTAGTGTGAGAGTACGCCAGTCGCGAACAACATCGCCATCTTTATTCATTCATCAACCCCCGTATTGGTTGAAATTATTTCACGAATAGTAGAAGTTTCATCTTCACTTAGAGGCTCAACAGATTCTGGTACACCCATTCTTTTTTCACCGAGCCAAACAAAAGTGATGAAAATCATCAATGCAAGGCCACTTCCAAACAACATTCCCCCTAGATCGCCAAGTGCCCCCCAGGAAGCACTTCTCCAAAATACAGGGTCATCCGAATTTGTTCCTTCTGCTAAGAGATAGATTAACAGTAAGAAAGAAGTGATTGAAATCAAAGCCATAACGGATGCTTCTTTTAGCCTTGAATCTCCCATGATAAGGGCAAAGGCAGCAGCAAATCCAGCAACTACAACCAGTGATGTTAGGAAACTAGTGACGAAGTGTTGCCACCAAGGATTGGCAACGCCGTCAATTGCTGGCCTAGCTTCAAACACCATCCATGCGAACCAGGCCGCTGATAATATCATCAATGCAAATCCAAAAGGTCGCACACTGCGCGGCAGTGGTGCTACCGGAATCGGTCCTGAAAATAGAGTAAACCAAATGCCAAATAACATTGCAATAATTGGCCCAATAAGTGAAATTAACAGATGTAAAGACCATCCTTCGATTGTTGAATCCAAAGAACTAGGTTGGGCGATAATCGTTATCGCCAATAGAATAAGGAGGACTTTACCTGTGAGTCTACGCTCGGATTCCTTAGCAACCACTAGTCCGATGCCAAGTGGCAGCAGTAACACCGGTAGCCAATACTGCCAAAGGAGTGTCGTTGCCAGCATCTCAATCAGCACCCGCGAGAAGGCCCATCACCTTGAAGATTGACTTCATGTTCCCCATTTTTGCCAATTCAAATTAGGTGACCTAACACGACACTCTCAAATAGGGGTCGTCAGTGGGCGAGTCGCCCTAAGGGCGTAGGTGATACATTCCATGGTCAACCGTCCACGAAAAGTAAAGCGATACAGCCCTGCTGCTGGACGCCACACCATGCACACAATTGAGCGTGTGAAAAAGCGCCGTGCAAGTGAATTTAAGTGGGGTCAACGCCGATTCCGCAGAGTTACTGCTGGTTACCGTGGTTTCCCACGTCCAAAGCCAGAAGGCCGTGAGAAGCCAACTCGCCGAGTTAACATTCTATACCGATGCACAGAAACCGGTAAAGCGCACACTCCAAAGTGCTACAGAGCAAAGAAGTTCAACCTAACTGATGATTGAGGTGAATACAGTGACAGGAAAATTCGTACGTGTATCTTGCCGTGATTGCGGAAATGAACAAGTTATCTTTGAGCGTGCTTGCACGAAGATTTCATGTAACATCTGCGGGGCTACTCTAACTCAGCCAGCAGGCGGCAAGGCAAAACTTGTCAGCGCTGCAGTGGTTGAAATTCTTGAGTGAGCTCTGGGTGTGAATAACAAATGGCAGCAGATAATGATGATTGGCCTGAAGAAGGCGAAATTGTTGTTTGTGTGATTACTGAAGTCAAAAAGAATGGCGCATATGCCACGCTTGACAATTATGGTGACAAAGAGGGTTTCATCTTCGTTGGTGAAATCGCTGCTGGATGGGTCAAGAACATTCGTGGTTTTGTCCGCAAAGGACAGAGATTGGCTGCCAAGGTCATGAAGGTCAAGAAAGATCGGAAAACCGTTGAATTGTCACTCAAATCTGTCAGTGAAGAACGCCACCGTGAGGCGATGCAGAAGTGGAAGAACGAGAATCGAGCAACACAACTTTTGGGAATTGTTGGAGATCGTGTAAAGTGGTCCGAGTCAGAAACTTCTGACATGTCAAAGGAACTAGTGGAAGCGTTTGGCGACCTATACACATCGTTTGAGGAATGTGCAATCGATGAAGCAGCCCTCAAAGATTTAGGATTCAAAGGTGACTGGTGTAAGGTTTTCATTGAACTCGCAGTTGAGAACATCATCCCACCATTTGTCAACATACGTGGTTTCTTCGATATCCAAGTTGTCTCAGAGGATGGCATTGAAATCATTCGAGAAGCCCTTTCAGCAGCTGAAGAAGCAGGAACAGATACCAAAGAAGAGACAGTTGTGACTTGTCACTATGATGGTGCTCCTAGATATCGAATCGAAATCAGAGCACCAGATTACAAATCAGCAGAAAATGCTTGGCGAGCAGCGGAATCATCAGCAATTCCGGTGGTTAAAAGTGCAGGTGGCACTGTAGTTGCCGAGAGAGTCTGAAACAGAGGTTCGTTGGGCAATCGCTTTGAACCGTGTCCACTACAATTGGATGTAAGGTGCTGAGATGGCTCGCTCAAGAATTCAGAAATGCCGAGATTGTGGCAGTTATGGCCTAAGCACTACTTGCAAGAAGTGCGGGGGAGTTGCGCAAGCAGCAGGGCCACTCAAGTTTTCACCTCAAGACCCACAGGCAAAACGCCGACGAGAATATCAGAATGTAACCGACCCAAAATGGGTTGAAAACCTACCTAGCCCCAAGGGGGAAGAGGAGTGAGTAGGACTCGAATTGTTTGGTACGGCGGGGCAAAAAAGCTTCCAAAACATGATTTGATGTTACACGCGGTTCCGGGTGTCGGCAATGTTGGTAAATTAGTGACTGACAGCCTAGTAAATACCCATGATAGCGATTTAGTAGCACGATTACTCCATCCTGACTTGCCGCCACATGCAACTCTAAACGAGAACGGGATATTGACGCCACCATCTCTTGATATTC
>JACNFL010000054.1 GCA_014384685.1 Methanobacteriota archaeon | reverse complement strand
CAAGTTCTTTACCAGAATCAATGCTTCCAAGAGAAAAGGCATAGTAGGAACCTGAATTAACTGAGAAACTCGTTTTACCCGAGGATGCTTCGCTTTCCTCTATCAATAAATTGGTGTTAAGTGACATCAACATTGTGATTGCTAGTACATAGGCCATTAAACGCATAAAGTTCCCATTCTTTGAATGGTTAAAAACCTTCACTAGGAAATGGTTTACCTCATTTATCTTTAATTTTAATTATTGATATCATTGAAATAGTGTCAATGCCAAGCAGTTAGTGATAAGAGCACCCCGGTGCTCAATCAGAAGTTGGAAAAATGATTGAAGCAACGCTTAATGAATGGAAAAAATGGTATGCTGAAAACCGCACCGAAGAGTGCAGAGTAATCGGCAAGAAACGCGAAGAACTTGACGATGATGAAGTGTTCATCAGATTGTGGAATACGCAAGACGGAAAGCCCCCTAAAGGTGGAGAGTCGTTCAATTCTAAGGCTTGGAAAAAACCCGGATCAACTCCTGCTCCTGGGCTAGTAATTGTAACCGGAAAGGGTGAACCACCACTAATACTCACCAATCAGAAGCGCCGAGAAGAGGCTGTTGAAGAAGCCGAAAAGTGGGAAAAACAAAAATCAAAAAAAGCCAGCAAAGGAAAAAAATCGAATGCTGACAAGAATGAGACTGGCGAGAAAGCAAAGAAGGAACCACCGGCATCTCGCTATCTAAAGAAGCCATACCAATGGCGATGTCGTGATTGCGGCGAGGAATTTGACGCCACTAAACCTAAGGTTCACTGTAAGAGAAATCCTCGTCAGCGAGCTGAAGTCTCACGAGATTCTACCAAGTGGTTCAATCAGTTTCTTGAGGACGTAAAATGGACATACATGCCTCACCGTGAAATCAGCACTGGGCTAATCGGAGTAATTGATGATGAAGAGGCTGATGAACTAGCTAAAGAGGCTGGAGAAAGTTTAGAGAAGATTCTGAATGGAGAAGAGATGACAGCCCCGAAATACTTTGATTTGTATAATGAAAGAACCAGATATTTGCGTGTTTCAGACCTCAAAGAACATTCCAAATTCAAGAGAGTTATCAATAGAATTGCTGGCTGGCGTGAGGCGAAACAAAAACCAGTAAGCAAGGCACCTTTGGGGGTTATTGAGATCGGTCATGCGTTTGATGAGTTTTTGGAGGAGACTTTTGAGAACATCCAATCAGATGACTGGGCAAAGGGCGAGAGAGTACGCTTCGATTGCGAAGAGTTAGGTGTTAGTGTAGGTGGTACTCCCGACCTCAATTTCAAAGGGGTACCAGTAGAGACAAAGACACTACGAGTATTTCCTCACGAGGTTCCGGAAGACAAGAACCAGAAATCGATTTTCAAGTACAAATGGAAGAAGAATTACGCCAAGCAAGCTGCTCTTTATTTGCAAGGTGTTGAAAATGAATTCATGCTGTTACTGTTGATTTCGCGTGAAAGCGGGGCTTTCACGGTGGTGCCGGTTGATGATGAAGCGATGGCTGGTATGCAAGAGAATTGGGTTGTTTGGGCGGAGAAATACGAGAAACAACTTGATGCCTACAGACAACTCATTGCTGAAGAGTGACTCAGGCGGTAGCGCGTGTTGCGCCCCGCAGTGCCGCATCAGGCGGCGAAATAACCACTGTTTCAAGTCCAAATCAGTCTACTGAATCAGTGAGTCAAACGGATGGAAACACTGGGTCGCTTCGGGCTAAATTCAATAGCAACAGTGCGTCAATAATTTCAGTTGCGGAATCCGCCACCACGTATAAAGAAAAAGAGATACATGTAGGTGTGTCCGAAAATAAACCCGAAGATCGACCGAACGCCGTAATTTATCTTAGAGTATCATCTAAGAAACAAGCAGATGAAGGGTATAGCATCGCCTCCCAAGATGCGAGTTGCAATAATTATGCACAACTCAAAAACTACAATGTTGCGAAGATATTCATTGATGAAGGGGTATCAGCAACAATCCATCTATGGAACAGACCAGCAGGAAAGGCGATGAGAGAATATATTGAGAAAAACAACATTCAACACATCATTGTAGTCAAGATGGATAGGTTATTCAGAAGTGTGCGTGACCTATTGGAAACGGTTGACGATTTAACCGAGAAAGATATCGGACTACACTTGGTCGAATTCAGTGGCCAGTCCCTGGACACCACTTCAGCAATGGGACGGTTTTTCCTTACAGTTATAGGAGCGATTGGAGAATTGGAAAGCGGCCAAATATCGGAGCGAACGAAAGAATCCGTCAAACACATGAAGCGGGAAAATAAGAGATTCACAGGTGAAATCTATGGTTGGGATTGTAAGGATGGCAATCTTAGTCCAAATTGGTATGAGCAATATGTGATTGATTACATGCGAGACCTCTATTTTGGTTACGGTGTTTCAGGTTATGGCATTTCAAAAATACTGAATGAAATGGGGTTGAAAGGGAAACTTGGAGGGATTTGGCGTTCCAGCACAGTCATTCGAACAATCAAATACGAATATCATCAAAATAGAGACAATCCCGAATTCACAAAGCCGATTTGGTGGAGTAATGCCACATTCACTGATGTGATTCCTTGGACGACAAAATCATGCTTGAATCTCTATTCTTCTAATTCAGAACCACCAAAGATGCCTTCACCATATCCAAGTTCCTTTGGTAAGGCAATCTCACAAAAAACTCAAACCATTGATGTAGAAGGTACGAGCAATACTACTCCGATTCTCGCCAGTGAATTGAAACCTGATTCAGTGATACGTAAGAAAATTAATCCTTCAGATTGTCTGATTAATTGGGATGAGTTGTGAATCTCTATTCTATCGAAGGTGCAGGGCTGATATAGGGTCACACTATCCGAATGGAGAAGGCTGAACGCTTTCAAAAAAAAATGCAAATCTATACTGGTTACTGCAATTATAAACGGTTTAAATTATATCATAGCAGAGCAGAGCATTAGTCAGTGCCTCATCAAACTACGCTTTCGCGCCTGCTAGTTTTTTTGGTGGCGAGTGCCTTAATCTCATCCTTCTATCTGCCTTCTGCTATCGCAACTCTATCCACTGATGAGAACGAGCCTGAGGGCGAGTCTGAGGATGATGATGGAAACGATGCAGAGGATATTCAAAACGATGATGACGAATCTGAGGATGAGGAGGATGACGATGAAAATCGACATTCGGGTGAACATCAAGTGAATATCGAAACCTCTGGCGATGAAGTGAAAATAGAACTTCAACGTGAAACAGAACTTTTTGAATCAAAAA
>JACNFL010000062.1 GCA_014384685.1 Methanobacteriota archaeon | reverse complement strand
TTCCAAAGAACCAGCCAATGAGAAGTCGGCCAGCGAGGAATAGTATCAACCCCATCAAAACTCCAAGAACCACTTTTCTGCGCAGTTGTGGGGCTTGAAGGTTGAGCAATACCCAGCCAGCAGTTAACAAACCACAAAGGAGGATGGGGACGTAATATCTACCAGGTCCCTCATTACTTTGTCCTGTTAGGAAATCAGGAAGAGGCAGGTCATAACCCGAGTTCCCCGATTCACTACCTAGAATAGTCTCAAACAAGTCGAGTGAGAGCGTATGGTCAAGTGCAGGGCACCAAAGTGTGTTTCCATCACCATCCACATGTGAAGGGTCACAGGAGCCAAAATTAGATCCAAGCTGTAAAAACAGCCAAATCAGGGCGAGGGTTGCAATTGTCTGCAAAGCAACAATTTGCCATTGAACGCGCAGTTCCTTGAGGTGGAGGGTCCGACTCCCCTCACTTTGTAGTTCTACATCATCTGCCATTTTTTCACCTCACAACATCTTGACCTGTAATAGCGCCTGTGATAATTCTACATCAGGCATCCAATCAATTACGCGAGCACCAAACCCTGCTAGTGCAGTCAGTCTATTCTGGCGCTCAAGTTTCATTACTTCATAGGACATTCTTGGTATTCTTGTCACCAATCTCTCGTAGTCAATACTACTTGGGCTGAGAACCACTACTTCGTGTCCTCGTCCTGCGAGATCACGTACAGCATGTGGTACAGTTCCATCTCCCTCTAAACTAGAGATGATGAAAACCGGACTGCCACGACTGAATCTTGGCGCTAATGCATTGGTAACTGCTTGTAATGGCATATTACCCTTAGGAGCAACGCCAGCAAGACTACTTAGAATCTTGAAGTGTTGTTTGTCCCCACCATCTGCAGGTAGATATGAAAGTCTATCATCGTAAACCGCTAATGCAATAGAATCTCTGCGCTGTAGGAAATAAGCAGAAAGAGATGCTGCAGCAACTGTTCCCATCTCTAATGGATTTTTCAACACAGTTCCGATTCTTGAAACATCTCTGCTATCAAGAAGCAGGAAAACATCGGTTACCGCATCTCGGCATTTTTCGTTGACCATCAGTTCACCTGTGCGGGCAAACGCTTTCCAATTGATATTCTTGAATGGGTCGCCAGGGACATATTCGCGAAGAGAGAAGAACTCTGTGCCGGGTCCAGGTGTTCGTAGAGTAGTTGCTCCGGTGTACATCTTTGGTGTTCTACTACGGACCATTGCTTCCTCAACATCACGAACTTGAGGGAACACAATAATGTCTGAGCGATGGTCAACGAACATCTCGTTTGAATATAGATTGAAGGTGTTACGGTGTCTAATTGAAACAGCTCCAAGAGAAAAATGTCCACGCAGTGGACAGCGGAGAACATATCTGATTCTGGTGGTTTGGCCTGCGCCTAAATTTACCATCATGTAATTGAGGCCGCTTTTCATTTTCATCTCATGAGGTACATTGTCAAAAATCTCCAATTGTTGGGTACGGCGACGAGATTTGTTGGTAATTGCTAATTCAACATAGAGGTCATCTCCTTTGTACAAATTATCTGCAGAAAGTGTACGAACAACGTGTAATTCAGCGTGTCCTGTAACCCATCCGTTAATTGCTAAGAAGGAGATAAAAGCAATTCCAATCACCATTAATTGGAAATTTGACATCATCATACCAATGAGAACAAGTGCGATTCCCGATGTCATCATCAGGGCTGCTTTTCTAGTCCACATCAGATATCACCTCGCTTACTTGCGCCCCCATAATTTTACACGTTTTACTACTGCAACGAGTTGTTCAAGTGAGTAATTCCGGTCTTCAAAGACGAACTTCACTAATACAGGGTCGTTAATCATCTTCTGAAGTTCACGTGCGGGTAACGCATCGAACTCATCCCGTGTTAGTGTGTTTAGATTACGTACTCTTGAGAGAAGAACTTGTTTTACTTTGTTTGCGCGACTGTAGTAACCATAACGTCTTGAATCGCCAAATCCATAATAGATGATGCTGAAAACATGTCTCCAAGGTTCGGGATCAGTTTTGCGAATAATGACTGCTTCAAACGCTATGAAAAGGGTTAGGAAGAGAAGCAACATAGCCATCCAATCGCTTGTGAAATAGACTAGGACATAGTAGATTAGATTGTAGGTATCGCCCATAAACGATGTTTGTTGGTGGCGGCTTTCATCAAATATTACCTGAGCGTCAGGGCTAGCAGAAAGCGTGCCATTCTCATCGATTAGAAGTGCTTCGGCAATTGCATCAAGAGCCCACTTTCGATTATCATTTGCATCAATGTCTGTTACTTGACTACCATACTTGTTTTCATAATCATAAACAGTATTGATTAGTAAACTACCATCAGAAATGAAGTGCGCCTTCCCTGATGTTGAATCAACACAATTTCTTGAAAGACAGTATTTCACATAAATTGTGAACGGGCCTTGCATGTCACCCTCAAATCCGCTTCCAGCTGGTCCGACGGTCAAGTCACCATCATCGTTGATATCAAGATATGAATCAGTGCTAGAATATCCTAACCCATAGCGATTCTTTTCCGAGTCATCTGCATGGTCTGGGTCAAAGGCAGAGGGTGAGTTGAGAAGTAAATCATATCCAGGGTAAAAGTCCCATGGGGCGCTACCGTCTCCAGTTAGGTGATGGGCGCAGAGACCAGCATCCTCTGCAGTGATGGTCATTACACCAGGCACTCCAGGGTGTCCGGGATCGGGGTCAATTAAGTCGACATATCCATCTCCATCACTGTCAGCAAAGCATGGGTGTACCCAAGCTTGAGATACATTTGAGGTGTACTTGTAACCGTCTGTTGAATTAATCCAGATGTAATTGTAGTCCAAAGTCCATGCTCCCGCATCGTATAATTTGTGGCCGCTGTATTCTATTCCGAAAGCAGAGGCCACCCCTGAACTGTAGCCGAAGTCATCCATCACAATGATGGTCCCACCACGGGCTACGAACGAAGTAATAGCCTCAACTTCACTTGTTGTGTAGCCATCGCTCTCTTTGAATTGGACAACACTAGAATCACCAGTAAATCTAGGTAGACTAATGGTATCTTTCTCAACCCCGGCAATCACGAATACAGTTTCTTCGGGATTTTCAATTTCATTAAGCAATAATGGACTACTGACTAAACTATGGGTATCAACTCCCATTTCGTTTAGGTCGTACCTGAATGCTGAAATATCATCCCAATCCTCATCGTATGCAGATAATTGTGAATCTGCAGGATTGATAAAACTGCCTAGAAGAGTTACTAGAAGAAGAACTAG
>JACNFL010000217.1 GCA_014384685.1 Methanobacteriota archaeon | reverse complement strand
CCTAGACCTGAAGCGTAACCGTTGTCCCCGTCATCGTGAGTTCGCGCGATTCCCAAAACGCCCATCATTACAAACCCGATTGCACTCAGGTAAATTACTACAGTTACTTGGTCAATAAAGAAAGAACCACCATCTGTATCAAAATTAGTCCAGTAGGTCAATTGCTTCTGATTATCAACAATCTGGGACTGCATCAATTCTACAGTTTCAGCATCAGCACCACCGCCGGACTCAATCTTGAAAATGACTTGCATGTCATTCATTTCAGGGGTTCTAGATGCTTGCTGTTCCATTGTTCTCAAATCAATATAAAAATAACTTTCAGAGGCACCAGCAACAATAATTCTAGCAGTTGGTTGAACCTTCAATTCAACATCGCCACCGAAATAAATTGGCACTGCACCAGGGAAAATATCTAGTGCAGAATGTGAATTAATCAACTTGCCTTGAATCAATCTCTCATTGCCATCAATGTGACAAGTCCAAGTCTCTGTCAAAAGACCAAGATGGTCGCCATCTGCCTGCTGCAATGGTGAGCAAATTGCATAATCACCTAAATTCAACAAATCGCCTTCACCTGTGATAAAACCACCAGATGTACCAACCAAGGACTCATTGGTGATTACACCAAATGTACCATCTTCATTCTCAGGAGTACGCCAAGGAAGGTAAGGTGACCCATCTTGTTCAAGAGTTTCTCCGGTATCGCAATTGGGGTTTTCCCCACTACAGACCTTGTACAATGTCCCACTACCTGTTGATACGCCGTTTGGAGCGTGTTCTGATACTGAGCCAAAGTAAGTCTTGTTTGTTTCAAGAGATTGCCAACCATAGGGCAAATTTGTAGGGCTGCCTTCAAGTTGAGCCATCAAAGGATCTCTCCAGCCGAATAACCATTGGTCAACAGTATGAGAAACCCACTTGGTTGCGCCAGGGTATCCTGTCGCTTCTTCACCAAACATACTTCCAAGTAGATTTGGAATTTGAGTATTGAACATTAATTGATGCATGAAGTATCGAAGAGCAGCAGCACTATTCGGGTCTATATCATACATTTGTGACACTAATGAGGTGTTCCACTCAAGTTCAACACCACCATTTTCGGGAATCAGGGTAGTAGGATTAACTGGCAATGTATGCCCAGTCGTTTCACCATAAAGAAATCCTACTACAGCATCAGTTGTGAGGCCCATTGGCCCATACAGAATGTTATCAACTTGTGAATAATTGAGAATGACATCCTCCCCTGAAACGCCATATGTGTTTCCAATAAACGAACCCCACATTCCAGCTACATTGAGGCTAGCACTAGCAAAATATCCAGTTAAAGGGTCTGGTCCAGCAAACTGAGTATAGAGATATTCAGTAGCGTTCAATGTTCCTGAACCACCATTCAAAATCAGCGGGTGATCAGTGTTACCAAGTAACCAATTGCCACCATATTCACCCACCATAGCCACATCGGAAATACCAATATTGTAGTCTAACATTACTGCAAACGGATTTTCAAGAGCTGTGGATAAGATGAGACCAAGTCCCCACATAAGCCCGCCAGAATCTGAAACTAGAATCCCGCGTGGTGTGCCGTCATCCATTCCCCAAAGAAGGTCATAGAGTGAATCATGGTTTGATATTCTTGAGCCTGATACTTCGTAAAATCGGTCTTCAACTTCATTCATATCATCTGCCCAATTTGCATCCCCTCCACCGTGGCTAACAAATGAGGCGCCTACAAGCGCGTACATTGCTTGGTCACGCGCAAAGGTTTCAGCAAAGTCTGGAATTGTCTCATTTTGCATAGCCAAATAACCAAACAAATTTGCTCTGACCATAGATGGATTATCATCAGGATTATACATTAAATCTGAAACTGAACTACCTGGTGAACCAAGTCCCATGAATACTGCAGGACCCCACTTGCTATCAAGCGAAATTTCTACTGATGAATCACCGGGATCTACCGCTTGACGGAAGGCAAATTCCAAACCATCAGAAAAGTCGGGGTCGGACCAAGTATTTGCGGTTGGTTCGCTGCCATTAATCAGTGTCATGTTGTATATTGCTGAGGCCTCTGAAGTAGCATTCCAGGTTGCATAAGCCTGCATTGCCATGGTTTCACTGGCAACTTGCTCGTTAGAAAGGGTAGTAGCCAAATCATCTAATGTTGAATCCAAATCATTTGCTGTTCTCTGGCTTGGAACTCCTACTTCTAGGTCGTTTTCAATCATTCCAGCAGCAAACCCTGCTTGAGTCATGCTAGTTAGGATTCCAATAAAAGTGGATGTAGCACCAACTCTTTGAGGTTCAAATAAAATATTGAGATTAGAAATCTCTGTATTTGACGGGGCACCTCCTACCCACGTGAATGTATTGACTTCGGTGTAGGATATTGTTCCCTCCTCAGCATCGTGTTCAACCAAGGTTCTTTCTGCTGTTATCTCATAAATCACAGGCCCAACTTGTTCAAACTCCGGTGTAGTCATAGGATTATTTTGAATTTCATCAGAATTAGTTAGATTCCACGCGTAATACGAGCGCTCACTACTAGAGGTTGCCCAATCTTCATTCACTTCTGAGCAATCATCGTTAGCGCAAATTGTATCCTTCGTGTAGGTTTGGAAAGCAGATTGTACCGCACCATCTACTGCACCAGTTGCCACTGTTCCAACTACAGCTATATTGAATGCTGCAAGCATCACTCCAACCACAATAAATACCATATTTTTGTTCGCCATGCCTATCTCCTAAACCGGTCTGAACCCGCTATTTGGGATGAACCTTACCTTCGTTAAAAAAAAGACATATGCAGGGGAATCACATATTGCCTAAAGCCCTACGTTGGCTATCTCACAGGGGTAATGGTGTGAAGCGATTGCCATTTGTTTATCGCGTTATTCGTTGGCTTTGCCGCCAAATTAGCGCATCATGGTTTCGTGAACACGGTATTGTTCATGAAGAGTGCATTCCCAAGAAGGGGGGCGTACTTTTTGCCGCTTGGCATCCAGCCTCTTTGATAGACCCATTATTGATGCTTTCTTTACTTCCTGGACAAATGACTTTTGTTGCAAAACATACGCTATTCAAAACACCACTTCTAGGGCAATTAATGCGGGCCGCTGGAGCAAAACCTGTCTATAGAAGGCAAGACACCTCCGCTACATCTGATTCTAAACAATCTGCAACTGGAGGCAATACAGGCCTTATTGATACTCTTTCTGATGTGCTTTGTGATGACGGTTGGTGTGCTATTTATCCTGAGGGGATTTCACATCTAATGAGCCAACCACAAAAGACCAAAACAGGCCCTGCTCG
>JACNFL010000055.1 GCA_014384685.1 Methanobacteriota archaeon | reverse complement strand
GCAGAAGGTCGAGCGTGGACCGCTGATACTGGAACCGAAATTACTGGGATTGAGAGAATAACACAGGAAATGCACAAAGGTAGATTTTGGCGTGACGGCCCTGTTCTCAACACCGCGATTAGTGCTCTTGAAATGGCACTTTGGGACTTGCGTGGTAAGCAGGTTGGAGCCCCTGTTCACCAATTATTGGGCGGTCCTGTAAGAGACAAAGTAACTGTCTATCGTAACTTATGGGGTAGAAACCCAGAAGAGTTTGCACAATCAGGTAAGGCGGCACTTGATGAGGGGCTTGAAATGGTCAAGGTTAGCCCTGCTGGCCCTACCACAACAACACCTTCAGATACCGAATTACAAGGAATACTTGACACGGTTCTAGCGGTTAGAGATGCTATTGGTGATGCGAAATTGGCAATTGACCTTCATGGTCGACTAACACCGGCTGCAAGCCGAAGATTGCTTCCTCTACTGGAGCCATTTGACCTTTCTTTTGTTGAGGAGCCATGTCTCCCTGATGGAAGCGTGCACCATTTGAGGGATTTACAACAATTGCACCTTGAACAGAGAATTCCTTTGGCAACTGGTGAGCGCCTGCTCACTAAACGGCAATTTGCTGACCACCTATTTCCTTCGCCGGTGGCAGCAGTCATTCAGCCAGATCTCTCTTTAGTTGGTGGGATTCGTGCTGGAGTTGAAATTGGAGCAATGTGTGAGACTGCGCAAGTTTCTCTTGCACCACATTGCCCCTACGGGCCAATTCAACTCGCGGCATCACTTCAGGTTGCAGCCGCCAGCCCTGCTCATACTTTCCAAGAATTTCAGTCGCTTGGAGGAGCCGCTGGGGGTGGAACACCTGGCGGTGGTGCAAACTGGGCATTCAACCTGCTCGCAACTCCATTCGTAGTGGAGGGCGGCATGGTTGAGGTACCAGATGGTTCTGGATTAGGGATTGAAGTTCAAGAACACCTGATTGAGGAACACATGGATGCATGGAATCCTCATCCACCAACGCTTTGGCACCATCCTGATGGTTCTCATGCTGAGTGGTGATTAGGTCAACGTCCTAATTTTCTAATTCAGCATCAAGGATTATCTCACCTACTTGGGGAACAAATGGAGGACTCCAAGGGTCACTCCCTAACTCTTCTTTACTCAACTTGAGATTGCTAAAGATGAACCAACCTAGGGCTGGACCTGCTGCTGCAAGCATGAACAATAACCAATATGCATCACTACTTAATGCCAAAATTATACCGCCCATCCCAACCATTACGAAAGTTGCGGACAAGGCTTGAGTCGTCTGGAAAACTGACATGTGAGTACCCCCAAGTCTTGGGTCAGCAATGTCTGCCCATGTGGTGATGAAGGTGAACATCATCCAATCAGTAAGTACGAGTGTAGGAACCCAGATGGCCAAAGTGACAATACCTGGCAATCCAAGCAACATCGAAGCCCCCAATGCGATATAACAAACGACTGAGCCAAGCGCATACAATCTTAGCATTCGTTTCCTACCATACAAGTCTGAAACCCAAGGACCAGCCAGTCCAAGGTAGTTGATGATGGCAAACAGATTCCACCAACGAGTTATCTCTGCTCCATCCATATTCTGAACTTCTACAAGATAAGCCGAAAACCACGCCTCAAACCCATCACCAAGTGGCAACAAAATACAACCGAGTAGAACAAACCAAGCAGTCTTGGTCTGCATAGCTGCTAGAACCTTTGACATCATTGGAGTTCCTTCGGGGAATGGGCTCGCTTGTTCAGCCTTCGCTAGTGGTTTTCCTTCTTTCATCATCAGAGTGATACCAATACCACAAGCCATTACGACTAGAAGCATCAAGAAAGTCAATACCTGAATAGAAGCGAAATCAGTAATTCCATCGGAAATGAATGGTGATGCACCTCCGCCTCCAACCCACCAACCCATCAGGAGGATGACAAGATGGCCGCCTCCACGATATGCTAGATTAATCATTGAATTAGCACGGCCAAGAAGTGGCACACTTTCTGCCATCATTGCACTAACCGCTTGTTCTGCAAACAATCTAGGCACTAAAGCCAACAGCAATACAGCAATCCATATCCAGGGCTGACTACCTACATCAATCACCACGAGTGGCATTAGTAAAACAAGATGGCCGAGTGTACCGTAAAGCATCCAACTCCGCCTTTTCCCCCAAGGAAGGCTCTGCATCCGGTCAACAGGTTGAGCCCATAGTGGCCTCATGAAGAAAGGGATTTGAACAACCATGAACATGACAGCGACAGTGTACTTACCCAAGCCGAATTCAGCCATCCCAAGTGTGCGACCCCAATAACCAAGGAAGGCGAAGGGCATGGAAAATCCGAGATAAAAGAGCACGAACCAGTATTTTCTAAACCCGTGATTCTCTCCAAGATTACGCCGTTGAATTACTCCCTCGTCCCGTGATGAAATAGGAGCTAGCGCTAAGAATACGAATAAGGCAAAAGCGATGGCCAACAAAATAAGAGAAAGTGAGCCGAGTGAGACTCCACCAGAAGATGCTGCCTGTTCATCCAAGTCGTCATCGGTTTCGTTGGAACCATTGAAATTCCAATCCCAAAGTGCGTGTGTAGCAACGATGTTTAGACCTGTCTGCAATCCATCCTCAACGTTATTTCTTCCACCTGCCATCGTATTGATGGTGGTCACAGAATCGGTTTGAGCGTGCTTTGGAGTCTGTTCGCAGGTATCACCTTCCTCCAAGATATACTGATGCTGGCCGCGTAACCAAGTTGCTGTGTGGCCAGCCATAATGAAATTATAATGGTCAGAATTGCCCTTGGTATCGTCAATCACGCTAACCCAAGGTTCAGGATGGCTCAAATTGTCATTTATTGCCTTCAACCGCGCCTGAAACCATTCTGCGTTTTCCTGCATCTCGTCAGTTACTTCCAACCCCTCATTCTCGTAATATGACCAATCATCAACAGGCGAAGTGAACTGGTAAAGTGTCCAGTAATCCTCATCACATCCAGAAGCGCGAGAGGCTGCCGGAGTTGGCACCGGCCAGTTTAGAGCGAACATGTCGAGGTTCACATAAGTCACATTTACTTCCTCGGGAATCTGCTCCTCAACAAAGTGGAGGCTTCCCTTTCCACCACCCTCACTCGAGCCCGAACCCTGCCACTCTTCGTAGTCCCACCAACCCAATTTCCAGGTGTGAGTAGGGGTCCCATTCCACTCACTGAACGCCCGCGCTAATTCTAGAAGTGAACCACTTCCAGTGCCGTCGTCGTAGGCTCCTGAACTAGTGCAGGTAGGATAAGTTACGCCAACAAGTGGGGG
>JACNFL010000179.1 GCA_014384685.1 Methanobacteriota archaeon | reverse complement strand
AGCCCATGCGTAGGCTCGGCACGCATCATTCAGAGAGTTCCCTTGTGTGAGTGATATACAATCATTCCATACACTATTTTCACCTTCTTTAATGCTAATCAGAAGAAGTTGATTTGAAGCAATATCACCGATAATGCCATTTTCCTTGGACAACTCATCAAATCTTGATTTAACACCATCAAGTTGTGCTCCCGAAGCAAGGATTGCAGCAAGTAGTCCAGTTGAGCCATCTCTTTCTTCTAACAATCTAGAATCTATATGACGAGACAGCCATTGTGCTTTGACCACACCTTTTCTAGCCATCAAATCATACAATCTCTTTAGCGGTGCTAATTGGGTTGCTTTCAGTTGAATGCCAATGGGTGGTTTGAGTAATTCAGTAAGTAATTGACAATCGCTTGCATCAATCCTACATGATTCTAGCCAAGCCACATCCTCTTTAATTTCAACTTCAACAGAATCGTAGACTCCTAGTTCTCCAAGCACTGGTTGGAAGGTAGATGCCAGTGAGTGAAATACGGGGTGAACTCCTTGGGATTCACATTGAGAGCGTAATTGGTTCAACGTGGTGTTCCACGCGTTATCCCATTCATCTCCCATCTGAGCCTTATGCATTAGCAGGGAAGCAAGGCGATAGTCCGCATCATTTTCACCAGTAAGTAACGAATTGACATTTTCTAAATCCCAATGCTGCATCATCATTCGGTCACCACGACCACCGCGGCGACCGCCTCTTTTCTTCCCCTTCCCCGAGGCTGCAGCATTGTTTTCAGCATCATGTTTGAGTAGGTTGAAAATCAATCCACGCCATTCATCACCCATCATGTCCCAAGCATCAGTGGTTGGTACTGTAGCCAACCTTCTTCCAGGGTTACCGCGGCTTCTCTCCTCAGACTCTTCAAGGCATTCTTGGAGGAATTGTCTGGTCATACTACAACTCCAATTATTCTCTGTCGCAACGCTTGTTGTACATCAACCCAACGATAGAGTTCCCTGAGGGAACTCATGCCACATGATGAAATGTTGTCACCCTTTCAGCCATTACATGAGTGTTGTAGAAGTGGTAATTCTGCTACTGCATCCATTATTTTCCTTGATTGTCATTTACTGGATGTACAAACAATATAGTCACCGGAAAAACAGACGAGAATTAAGAGGCCAGCAAGCAATTGATGCACGAGAATCCCACGAGCAAGTCGGGGAGAAATTATATCGTTCAGCTTTAGGAGTAATCGCAATCGGATTTATTGTAAACTTTAGTTTTGGATGGTTTGATGGAGAAGGTTACCTATCCCTATTTCCTAGTGCATTACACGGCTGGTTTGGTGTAGTCGGGATTATCGTTTTAACAATCACAGTTAGGAAAGGAAGATTAGTGAAAAAGCAAAGAGAATCGGGGCAAAAATATGCCCTTGAATTGCAACGCCATGGCAGGGCTAGCGATGTGATGATGGTTCTAATTGTCTTACACGCTTTTTTAGGATTTATTTATCTATTCCAATTGCTCATAAAGTAATCAAATTCCATAAGTGATGCAAGTTAATTCAATCGTTGAGTTGGATGCTGTTTTGACCTTGATTCCACGCCTCCATCCAATAACTGATATTGCGGGATAAATCACTATCTTGCAACTCTCTTTTCTCAACGTCACCACCTTCACTCAAAGGCATGATTCGGCAACCACACGCGTTTCTATGGCCGCCACCATTTGCATCAAACATTGTGGCTAAAGTAGAGAGATCGAATACCCCTCCTTCGGTATGTAAAAATGAGTTCGAATAAAACGATGCGGAGAGTGGCCATGAATCACCATCACCTATTTTCCCTACTTTAGAGCCATGGACGATAAGACAAGCATCGCACTCTTTCCCAAAATGAGCAGTCACGAGATAACCATTGGTACGTAATCCAGTTTCTTCAATGTGGCAAATTGCCAATCTATTTTCAATAGTTGATTTAGAATTTAAGATATTTCTAATATCTTTCATTTCCTTCTTCATTGCTTCAATTCGAATAGCCGTTTCTGGTTCTTTGACAATATCTGCAACTGCTTGACCTGCAACTAATTTATTGAGTAATGAGCGAGAATATTCTTGATCCGATGAAGTCACAGTTCGTGAAATCCAGACCACAGGGTCATCTGAGAGAAATTCGTCTGTTGAAATGCGTCCACCATCTAATTTATCCACCATATCCATAATTGGAGTTAGTGCTGAGAGGTCAAATAATGGTAGAAATAATTCGTAAGCAACCCTAGCTGCCGAATCAGCGTCGCGCCAGTGGATGTATCTGCCTTTTTGTGTAAACTCACTTTCTTGTTTTTCAGTGGGTTTATTTGTCGCATGATGGTCAATGTACAGGCCACATTTTGGATGGAAAGGTAGGTCACAAAGTGCTGTGTTTTCATCAATTATATCATCTAGAAAGCCGCTCCGAATTTCAGCAGGATGAGAGAATACCACATCAGCATCAGGCCACGCGGTTTTGAGAACTGCTCCAGCCACCAATCCATCTAGATCACCATCAGCAACGATAAGCCGAATGTCCCGCGATTTGATGAGCGTCAGTGGTGGCATATATTATCGGGGACTAATCAGCACCATAGCCGTATTGATGCCAATCGTCATTCATACTCGCAATGAATATGGAACAGCACCTCATCGCATCCGTCATGGAGACATCATGTGGCCTAGTTTTGGTTAACTATGATATGCTCCTGGTTTTACAATATCCACAAGGACATTGGGACTTTGTGAAAGGACACGTCGAGCATGATGAATCGTTTGAGGACACTGCATTGAGAGAATTAGCAGAAGAAACCGGGATTGACTCAGCGACTATAATTCCAAATTTCCAAAGACGCACTCAATATGAATTCACCCACAAGGGAGAAATAATTCACAAAGAGGTTCACTGGTTCCTTGCCAAGACAGATGAGATGATAGTTAAATTATCAAGTGAACATATCGGGTTTCTCTGGCTTTCTTGGGCCGATGCGATGCAACAATTAACATTTGACAACTCCAAAAGCGTACTCGCGGCGGCAAAAGAGCACTATGAGAGCCGCTGATTTTTCGATTATGGGTTACGCTTTCCTAGTGGTACCCATAATTCTTCATCTTCGCCTAATCGTGAAGAAATAACTCGGCATAGAACAAATAGCCAATCTGACAGCCTATTGAGATACATTAGACTAGTATTTCGTACAGAATCGTGGCAATCCTCATCTCTAAGGGTTGCTAACCGGCGCTCACACCGTCGCGACACTGCTCTAGCAAGATGGAGATTTGCTAATACCGCATTTCCACTTGGTAA
>JACNFL010000184.1 GCA_014384685.1 Methanobacteriota archaeon | reverse complement strand
ACCATCAAAAAGTTCGGCTGCGGTTACTACTCTAGGAGGCATCAAAAACCCAGCGAATGCTGTACCTGAATCGGGGGGTGTTGATTGACCACTTCCGCTTACAATTGTTTGGCCGCGTTGGTGCTTGCTCAAGAGTCCTACTGTTTGGCGGCCTAATGCCGCCATTGAATTTAACCAAAAAGCGGTTGGATTGAATAGTTGAAAGGTGTGGGGAATCCATGCCTCTGAGTCAGGAGCAGCAACTTGATGCAATCCTGACGATATACGGTCCAATCATAGGTATTGGACTGATTCTAGTCGGAGTTTCCCTCTGCCTTGCCGGTCCAAAACTCCTCCCATTTCTAACCGCATGGGCCTTATTCATTCCTTTTTCTCTTACTTCAGGTGCAATCGTTCACGCTTTTTTGGGGGTCGAGATGGGTGATGCAATTTGGATAGGTATCGCAGTAGGAGCCATTGCAGGTGTTGTAGGTCAATCACTTGGAAAACAGATTCACATTTTCATAGGTGGTGCATTTGGTATGGCAATCATGGCAGTGATTTTGTCATTAGTCAATGAATTCTACGAACTGAATTGGTGGATTGCAGCCATTGCATTAGACTTATCGTTCATCATTGGAGCGCGGCTCTCAAAGAATATGCGTGAGGCAGTCACTTTCGTCGGTTCATCATCACTCGGGGCAATTTCAGTAGCCGCTGGGGTTGAGATAACATCTGCTGGGATACAAGGTCTTGAGAGTTGGAGTCCGCGCACAGGAATTAGTGCAATCACCATAATGACTGCTTTAATCATTGGAACTTTTTTCCAACAATGGCGGTATGGTGATAGTTTAGAATGAGCCATTTCACTATTCAATTATAGGGGCAGTTTCAAGTTCTATACAACGAGCGTCATAGCATGGGTGCCCATCTATTTGACCGTGATGCAACGATTGACCAGCGATTGAACCGTCTCGCAAATACAGCTATTTTGTTAACAATAGGTATTCTCTCTTTGATTTATTTGAAAGGTGTTATCCAACCATTCATCATCGCTTTGATGGTATTCTTTTTGCTTCAACCGGGAGTCTCTCAACTACAAAAAAGAGGTATTCCAACCTTGCCATCCTATCTTTTAGTTGTCACCGGTTTCACCGTGCTAGTTGGATTAGCAGGTTGGTGGCTATATTCTGACCTCTCAAAGGTCGTGGAATTGTTACCTGGACACATGGAAAATGTTCAGAGTTGGATGGACAGAAATGAGGGTAAGACCATTTTTGGGATAACCATCTCATTTGGGGGAATTGGCGATTCTCTTTCGGGCGATGCGGTTAGAGGGGTTCTTCTCTCCATGTTTGGTGAGGTAGGGAGTTTTCTATCCGAAGTTTTGAAGGTTCTGATATTCTTGATTTTCATCATTTTAGAAGCGGAAAGTTTGCCGAAGCGATTTCAGGCAGCGTATCCTGAAGATGTAAATGATAGATTGATGGAGATGCTTTCGGATATTAAACTTGGAATCAATCGTTATGTTGTAGTCAAGACATTCGTCAGTTTCGGAACTGCCTTTGTGACAGGCGGTATTCTGCTTGCAGCAGGCATTCCTGGCTGGTTCTTATGGAGTGTACTGACATTTCTGTTGAATTATGTCCCATACATTGGCAGTATGATTGCTGTGTTTCCACCAATCACCCTTTCCATTTTGACTATGGACCCATCATTCGCTCTCGTAGTAACTGTGCTTTTGTTAGCAAATCAACAAGTTTGGGGGTCCTTTTTAGAGCCTAAAATGTTCGGTACAAGCCTCAACATTTCGCCAGTAGTTCTGCTTCTTCTGACAACTTTTTGGTTTTGGTTGTGGGGCATGGTTGGAATGGTATTGGCAATCCCTATGGCAGTAATTACAAAGATTGTTCTTCAGAACATTGAGTCAACCAAGCCAATCGCAATACTTCTCTCTGAAAGTCCTCCCGAAGAGGAGTGAATCTATCTCTCAAATTCAATCACTTGAGTTTGTCAATGTCGGTCTGGTGACGTGAAAGTAGGGCTCGTCTCTTTACCTTCAGTGAAGGTGTCAATAACTCGTTGTCGGTGCTCCACTCTTCCTCATCAAGAATAACTCCACCAGATATTTCAAACCCTTTCCAATTTGGGCCCATGATTTCTTTCTTCAAAGAATTGAGAGCCACGGCTCGAACTTCCTCAGATGCACATAACTCTGCAAAAGAACCATCTGCATTGATTCCAGCCGCCCTGCATTCGCCACGCAGTGCTTCCTCATTGGGATGAATGATTGAAAAAGTTTTGATTTTGTTAGTTCCATCAACACAACACTGTTCGACAAGTGCAGAGAGTTTTAGTGACTCTTCAAGGGGTGAAGGTGCAACATATTTGCCATTCTCAAGTTTGAATTGTTCTTTCACACGGCCGGTGATTTTTACAAAGCCGTCAACCATTCGTCCGAGGTCTCCGGTTCTAAAACCGCCATCTTCTGTCATCACTTCAGCGGTTGCATCAGGTTTGTTCCAGTAACCCTTCATGATATTAGGGCCATAACAAACAATTTCCCCATCTTCGCTGTCAGGGTCATCCCAAGCGCTATGGTCAATCACTACACGAACACCGGGTATTGGTCGTCCCACAGTTCCAAGCATACACGGGTGGCTGTCCTCCCATCCATTTAGTGAGATCAGAGGAGCCGTTTCAGTCAATCCATATCCCTCAAACATTGAAAATCCTACGCACTGAATAAAGGAAGCAACATCTGGTGAGAGCGCTGCTCCACCTGAAATACAGAAACGCATTTCGCCTCCGAACCTACCGCGTATTTTTCCAAGTACGATTTTATCGAGTTTCTTGTCAAGGAATCCCGATGCAGGAATCGCTACGCAATCACTTACATCTTTGGCGATTCTCTTTCTTGCCTTCGAAAATGCTGCTGCACCCAATCGTATCTTGATTGGTGAAGCATTTAATCCAGCCATCACTTTTCCATACAACTTGTTCCATACGCGAGGAACTGCCAACAGAGCATGAGGTTTGATCTCTTGGCACTCATCTGCGATTTTAAGCACATCAGAAATCAGGTTGATATGTACTCCCTGGTGAATCATGTAGTGCAAATCACCCATTTGTCCAAAGGAGTGAGCCCAAGGGAGGAATGAGGCGGTTCTATCGCCACGGGAAATCGGGAATCGGCCCTGCATGGAAATAATGTTTTGGGGGGTGGTCCAGTTCGAGAGCATTACACCCTTCGGGGTACCTGTGGGCCCACCTGTGTAGAGTAGTGTCGCCAGAGCGCGGGGTTCGGTAGCGGGTTCACCAATGCCTTCACCTCCCGCCCCCGCAGAGACCAAA
>JACNFL010000056.1 GCA_014384685.1 Methanobacteriota archaeon | reverse complement strand
GGAGGCACCCAAACGTGACCAATCATCTCAAGCACATGGGTTGCCTCGTCTGGTAATTGTTCTAGACTGAGATTTCTAGCATCAGCAACAAAGCGATTTGGATTATCTAACAGCAGAATTTCTGGGCCACCTTCAACAGCAGACTTTTTAGCCAATTCTGCTATAATTTCACGTGTTCCATCACCACTACCCCCGTCTACAACATGTATCAAATGCTGTTCAGCAGGCCAAGTCTGAGCCATCAAAGATAGCAGACATCTCTCAATATGATCCGCCTCCTGAAAGGTCGGAACTACGGTGACAACATACGGCTCAGCCATCAGACTCAACCACCCCTGATTGGTTAATGTCTGTCAATCTTGCCACTACTCAAGCGATAGAGTTCATCATCTAACCACTCTTCGCAACTTCCGATGAGTTCTCCGTACGCAGTGGTTTGCACGACAATCCGCCCTTCCGACCACGCCCCAAGCGTTGCTGATTCTCTCAGCACCCTATTCCCCGAACTTGAACCCCCAGAGTTCAAAGAAAATATATTTCCAGTCACTGAAAAAGAAATGAAATGGGAGTTTGAGGAAGTCGACCTAAGCAAATTCCTTGAACGTATTTCCGAATTGAGAATTCTTGATACAGCGTTAGATGCAATGGGTGCAAACTTGTATGATAATGAAACCGTTTTTTCACTTTCTCGCCAGGCTGCTTTAGCAGGAAAAGTTGCCTTTGTTCTAAATGATGAAAAATCACTTGGCGGTACAATCGACGTCACTCTCCGCGGCGACAACTTAGCCGCTTGGATAGAGGAATCAACTTGGCATGAAGGAAGAATTGAGTATCCACGCTCTCTCAGTGATGATTGGTCTATGCACAAAGATGGTGAAGTCAGCGAATGGGTTGACGAAAATTCAGACCGATGAATACTAATTTCACAGGTTTTCAATTCCTCGCTCTTGTATTCGCTTCACAAATTCAACATCTGGTGGAAGCCATTCGACATCCATCAATTCATCTACAGCAAGCCAGCGGTTTTCATCATGAGAAGTCATTACTGCCGGAGGTAATTCCCCCTCAACTTCACACAAGAAGAACGTTAGGTGAACAACCATTTCTGGCCATGCATGAGAATACTCTTCACACACTCGTACTGGTTTGATAATCCAACCGAATTCTTCGTGATACTCACGACTAATCGCTTCCTCTTTACTCTCACCTTTTTCGACCTTACCACCAGGGAATTCCCAGTAACCAGCCATGTATTCATCGGATGACCTGCGGGCTGCAAGTAGCCGGTTATTTTCATCCCTCAACATACCGCCAACAACTTGCATTTCAGGCCTCTGCACTGTGATTGCAATAACCCGTTTTACTAGTGAAATTTGGGTTTCTAAGGGGATTTTATCTGCCGGAGGTAGGTGAACAAATAATACAGGGATGACTCGATTCATTCGGTCTCTCAAATCAGCCTCTTCAACTGCTTGAAGAGTTTTGAAATAAGTTTCATTACAGATGAAACGCCCGGGGTCTTCACTCTTGCAAATTAATTCATCATCACCAAACTCTGCCATCAACAAATTAATCGGTGCTGTTGTGTGTAGCAAATTGTGTCCAGAATCTGTGATGATATCCGATGATACTTGACGGCCGCCATTATCAGCGATACGGAAATCTAACTCATTGAAGGATGTAGCCTCAAGAGAGATTACATCTCGATTTTCAGCCAATCCCAGATGGATGATGGCTTGTGGCATGGTGACATCGGATTCAGCAATGTTTGAGGAAATTTCCTCGCTTCCTGATTTGTCAACAGTTAGAACCTGTGATTTGATTTCAACTGCTATCTCACGCGCTTCTGCTGCCATCGGGTCAACTGATGGACCAATTGATATCACGTCGTTGAAATCCGCCAAATGTTCAGCAATTTGTTGTGAAATATTGGTCTGGTGCTCACCAAAAGGCTCGTATCCAGTCAACCACACTTCGACCGCCATCACTAACCCTCACAATCGCTCTGAATGGCGGCGGCGGCAGGGCATCCATTATGTCACCGATTGGCCTGCAAGGTATTGTGGACGAGTTAGAGCGCCTATCTCTTGAGCATTCACGTGCCCGTTTTGAGACCGTACAAGGTGAAATTACCGCAAATTTCGGACTTTTGTTGGCTGATGCCATGATTTATGCTATTGGATTCATATCAGTAATTATCGGATTAGCAGATATTGCGCTATCCATCAACCCAACAGAATGGTTGTGGTCAGAAGGTGACCTCATTCTCCTTTGGAGTGGTGTAGCACTGTGGGTTTGTTCACAATCTCTAAATGATTTCAAACGATTACTGCCTTTGTGGCTACGAATGCTACTCAAATTAGGCATTGGCCCAAAGGATTTCTCAGATCAATCTGAAGCGGCGCAGGGGCGCCGCGCTGCAACCCTTGTAATTGCCTCAATACTTTCAGCAATTATTGGTTGGAGAATCTCGGTTTTACCAGATACTATCGCAACCAGAATTGGTGTTGATTTTCATCTAGTAATCTATGTTGTTTCAGTTGGGCTTCTTTTGCTTGCAGTGTATTGGTATCGTCTCATCGGAGATGGTTTGGAGATTGAGCAATTCAATAGATAGAGGAACAAACAACCGTTGGACTCAAAATGTACAAGCCGGAGGAGTAAGTGTGAGTGAGGGATTTTCAGAGCGCGTTCGAGAACGTTTGCACAAGAAATTAGAGAACTCTCCAACTTGGCATACACCGTTCCAAGTGGTGTTGGTAGTGCTCAGTGAGATTACTGGCGGGGTTGGCCCTTGGGGGGCATTACGCCCATTAATTGCCACAGGATTGGCGATTGTACCCTTCTTATTCCTTGGCCAGCATTTCAATCGACAGCATTCCAAAGCCTTCGATTGGTTTGCCCTACAAATCCCACTTCTATTCTGCTTACTCTGGCCTCTGATATGGCTCTGGTCAATATTTGATGCATACCAAACAGCGATGCTTTCTGTGACCAAGACATATTCTGCTTGAATTACTGATTTACAAAGGACTTGGCGGCTTCTTCCAATTCCTTACCATTGAGGTAATTATTACCATCTTTATCAAACTCAATTGCGTGAGTCATGAATGCTTCTTTGTCAGTTATGCCATTTGCTTTCATTACTGAATCAACGACAGAATCTGAAAAGTTGTAATCTGCTGCAGGGTGATTTGCTGGAAGTTCGGCATCAACTTGAGGAGTTTCTAGAATATCGGTTTGTACCTCAAGTTGAGTAACCGCCTCATCACTAACAGGGGTAATTTGAGTTTCCTCGCCACCGCCTTGCTGAGCACGCCAAGTATCCACTTGCC